>JAKLHB010000365.1:0-2491 GCA_022710345.1 Planctomycetota bacterium | reverse complement strand
CTCAGTTTTTGCCTTTTTTAATCAGCATGTTAGCACAAGAAACTAAAATTCCTAAGAGCTTGGAATTTGCTAGGCTTTGGATTCAGTATCTTGCTGCTCGAGTGCTCATTCAAATGCCACTTTTCTATCAAGGCAAGAGCCTCAGAGAATGGCTTTATGAAGAAACGTTTCAGTTGGATCGAGTCTCTCCTGAATTAAAGATTATGCTCACAAAAGCATTTGCCGACATGGGAGCTATATGTTGGGATAGAAAATTCTTATTGGCATACGCACAAAATTTTATAGAGCCACCACAGCTTTCTTCTGAAGAAAAAAAATTGCTGTATGTTGGTTTAGCGCATTTGTTGATTTCTAGAGATGCAAATAGCCAAAAAGCTTTGCTCAACCTCTTGCAGAATACACAAGACCGAATGCTCCAATGCTGGATATTATACAAATTGCCAGAATATGAATGTAATTTTGGAAGGGAACAGCTATTTGAGATATGGGAACAAATGAAACGCAGCAGCGATGCCAAAGAAAAAGCATTTGGGCTGTTAATCACGCAAACAGTATATCGCTATCTTCAAGACAAAATTGATCAAATACAAAAAAAAACTCAGATACTTGTTGAAAAAGAGCAATATTACCGTGGCATTATCTACTATCTCGTAGCTTGCTTCCAAGATACAGATATCAATATCCAAAAAATCGCTATCACTTTGTTCATGAAATTTACAGATATCAAACCCTTTCTCCATAAACCACAGATAATCGCACTGATCGAAGAAAAATATCAACGCGCTGAAAAAGATTTAGAAATGCGGCTGCTTTGTTTAGCCTTGCTAGGTTTTTTAGAAACCCCAAATAAATTGAGAGAAACATTGGAAGAGAAAATGCCATTCTTAGAAAAAATGGCATTTTGGTATGGAGTGGGGCAATGCACTGACTTAAGTGTATATCTACCAGCATTTGGCAGCGTTCTATCTCAATTAACTAATCTAAGCATTAGCCCAACAAGCCAAGGTTTAATTTTAACAGCAGTCTGCTACTTCTCAGAATATTTTTATATTGGGCTAGGCAAAACTCATCGGCGTATTTTACAAAATCAGCTCAATGCAGTGCTCAAAACATATCTCAATGGTACAAATCATGAGCGTGTGCATTGGGCCTTGCTAGGGTTTGTTAGTTTGAAAGAAGTTGAACCCGATCTCTACAAGCAAATTACAGAACTTGTTGAAAAAATCAGTTTACCTTTGGAGATTCGGCATTTAGCATTGAGTACGCTATGCTGCATCACCCTAAAACAAAAAATGCCAGAGCATACACACTGGCATCAAATGCTCAAAGAGAAATTGCAAAAAGGACCTCAAGAAGCTCGAAAGCTTTTGGATATTGCAACATGGAGCTATAAACAAATCATCAGCACAACATATAGCGGACATTTTAAACATGATCCTCAATTGCTACCCCAGGCCGAGGCAGCAGAAATATTAGAGTATCAGCTTATGTCCCTTAAGAAAGAGCTCATGGACCCTAATCTTATTCCCAAAGTCCAGCTTGCTTTGGAAAATAGTCTTGAATTGTTCTATTTCTATGCTTCTCTATATCCTATAGATTCTTCCTGGCAGCAAGAAGTCTTTCAGCGGCTTTATTTTTTGTCTGTGGTGTATGAGCGAGCCGGGCAATCCGCCAAAGCTAGTGCCTGCTTAGAGCAGCAAGATGCGTATTTGCAAAATGGACAACTGGCCTGGCGTTGGTATAAATTGAATCCTGATAAGATAAACCAATTTATAGCAAAATGGACAAACTATTCGCATGATCGCTTATTTGATCAGGCTATTTTTTTACGAATCCAAGCACAACAATATTTAGAAAAGCAAGAAGATCAGATAAATGCCTTGAAAATCTTAGAAAACCAATATATACTAGCACCTGATGATCCGTTAGCACTCTCTACACTTGCCGAATACTCTCGGCAAATCAAACAATTCGAAAAAGCCGAATCAATTTTGATGGAAATCCTATATTCCAAACCATATAAAGGTCATGCACTTTGGCTGTTGGTTGAATTATATGTAGAGATCAATCAATTAGAACTGGCTTATGATCGGTTGGAGTCATTGGCCCGGCATTGGATATACCCGTTAACACCAGAAACAATCAAAAAACTTCCTTTTACTAAAGAACAGCAAGCAAAATTATGGTATTTATTCGCCAGAAAAGCTGCGGCTAATCGTTGCCAATACGAGATGATGATGTGGCTAGAGTTAGCGGTTGCTTATGGATATCACCTTGTTGAAACCCAAGTTGTCAAAGAATTCCAACCATATCGCAATGATCCTGATTTTAAAAAACTTTGGGGCAAGATAACCAAATAAGCCAGCTTTATGGTGGATTTTTGGAAATTCTAACTTGTTGTGCTAGAATATACTAAAAAATATCCTTAATCTGTATCAATCAAAAAAAATTCGCTCGGAAATAAAAGTTCTCTTTGATAGAATGCCAGGTT
>JAKLHB010000364.1 GCA_022710345.1 Planctomycetota bacterium | reverse complement strand
ACGACCAAAGGTATTCTCCAACAAGCTGTGGCTTACAATGAATATTGGCGGCTTCGAGATGGCGATGGAAAACCATCGGGGCTAATTGGCTGGTGGCCTGCAAAAGCTGTTACTTTCCTTGATAATCATGACACTGGCCCAAGCACTGGCGGTGGGCAAAATCATTGGCCATTCCCAAGCAATGAAGTGATGCAAGGCTATGCGTATATCCTAACACATCCTGGAGTTCCATCTGTGTATTGGGTGCATTTCTTTGATTGGAATTTGAAAGACCAAATTCAGACCTTGATGCGTATTCGCAAAGCAAAACAAATTCATGCAGAAAGTAAAGTAGTCATTGTAGCCGCAGATTCCAGTAAATATGCTGCTATCATTGATGGTCAGCTTGCTATGAAAATTGGCCCAGGCGATTGGTCTCCGGGTAGTGGCTGGAATTTAGTAGCCAGCGGCAGAAATTATGCAGTTTGGGCAAAATAGCATGCTTGCGTAAATCCGCGGAGGTCCAAAATGCCCAAGTTAATCTTGAAATTTCGCGAAACTTTGCTACGCGAGATTCCATTGATAGATCGTCCGTTGACAATTGGAAGAACTGACGAAAATGATATTATTATCAATAACTTAGGAGTTTCGCGTAGGCATGCTTGCGTAAAAAAAGATGGCAATGACTATGTGATAGAAGATCTCGCAAGCCGAAATGGGACCTTAGTCAACACTAAAGAAACAAAGCGTGCTAAACTTCAAGATAAAGATGAAATTGGCATTGGTAAACACACGCTTGTCTTTTGCCTGAATGAATCAACAGAAAATCAAGAAGTGCTGGTATATCCAATTAAAGATACAGTGCCACTTGCAGAAGAAACGATTCGAGTAGCAGACTTTAAGACCAGAGCTATAAGGCGCGATGAATATGATAGTAGAAGGCTATCCATAGGCAACGACAAAGCTGGTGTTATCATATTATCCGGCGGAATAGATCAGCAACTCATCTATTTTCAAAAACTTTTGGTTGTTGCAGGCAAAGGGCCAAGTGTTGACATTCGGATTAAAGGGGTCTATGAAAAAGACATAGTTTTTATCATTAGCCATCGGCCAACAGGTTTTTTTCTATCACCACCCAAAGGCATTCCTTTATTGGTCAATGGAAAATCCATTCATGATTATGCTAAATTGGCATCCGAAGATGTGATTGAAGCAGCCGATACAAAAATGAAATTCTTTATAGAATAACCCTAGTCGCTAGTTGAATAAGTGTCAGTCTGCATAATTGATACTTAACTTTATTTATAAGAATATGGAAATGAAACCACTATTACAATTTTCTTGTTACTCTTTTTCAAACAATACATTACTAGTTTTGAACAACTAGCAACTTGGGTAGAATAATATGCTGCATTAGATTTTTATTGACTTGATCATTATTTTTGTTGTATACTTTATCACTGGAATTTGCTGTGCTCTTAGTTGGTTGTCCATCTACACAATTTTAGGAGTGCTTTCATGCAAAAATTTATCCTTTGCCTAACTCTGATGTTTGCATTTAGCCTTTATGCCCAAGACCTCGAAGTTGTGGAAAAAGAAAATATTACGATGTGGGTTGTAGCTCAAAAGTTTACCGGTGACTATGAAGCTATCAAAACCAATATGAAAATTTTCGTAGATGAATTTTTACGGCAAAAACTTGTTCCACATCCGAGCTATCCATATCCCATTGGTATTTTCCATGCTAATGGTGTTTGGGAATTAGGATTCAGAGTACAATCCCAAGTACGTGTTGAAAATCCGCTTCATATTCGTAAAATTACATTCCCAACTATAGTTGAATCAATCCATAGAGGCAGCTACCGCAGATTGCTAAAGACTAAGGAAGCAATGGTCAACCGTTTGCCTAGAACCAGACTCGAAGATGTTGGAAAGCCGGCTATCGTAGAATACTTAGACAATCCTGACAAAGTCGAAGAAGGTAAACTTCGTTCTAGGATTTTGCTTCCTGTAAAAAAATCCTAACTTAAGCTACTTTGCCTGGGAGGAACCTACAGGGCCCCCCCAGGTTTTATTCTAACTTCTTTTACAACAAAAGAATCCGCTAACCCTGGTTGCTAGTTGACCAGGGACGTGGCAAGATATGGGTATGATACCTTCTGATGAACTCCCAATTGGAAGCCCTATCGTAATCCCATAGCAAGCTCAGGGAGCCCAACCGCTTTGGCGGACTGGCAGGTAACTGCCCATTGATGCAGCAATGAATCAGTATCAGGCTGCACAACTGATACTGAACTTTATTTATAAAAATGTGGAACCAGAAATGAAACCACTATTGCAATCTTCTGAAACCACTATTGCAATCTTCTTGTTACTCTTTTTCAAACAATACATTACAAGTTTTGAACAACTAGCAACTTGGGTTACGCTAATATTTTTGCTGATAGTATCGTGTAGAGGACTATTTCTATCTTATTTAGCGAGGATGCAGTTTCCTCCTCATTGAGGGATATTCGCTGCATGAATTCTATGAAAAATCTTACATTATTCTTGGCTTTGGTTGCTTTGATGCTCTCTGTGTATGCTCAAGAACCCTTATTCACTGAAAGCAAAGTAAATTTTTACAATGATTATGCACTTTGGATTGTTACCATGGAATTTAAGGGCACCCATGAACAAATTGGTGTGGCCATGAAGACTTTTGTGGATGAATTTTTCAGCCAAAAGCTTGTTCCAATGGGCCCTCCAGTAGGCATTTTCCCAAAAGAACAAATCCAGCTTGAGGGAGCTCAAGTGTGGCAACTTGGATTCCCAGTGCAGGAAAAAATTGAAGTAAAGGCTCCTCTCAGCATCCGAATGATCCATTTCCCAAAAGTAGCACGCTATATTCACAAGGGCGTGTATGCCAATATTGGCAAAGTCCATACACTTTTTGAAGCCAATATCCAGACTAGAGGGCTTGCTTCTCAGAAAGAAGTGGTACTTCGGTACTTAGATGATCCTTCCAAAATGCTGGAAACAGAAGTACGCACTGAAATTTTAATCCCATTACAAGCCGAATAGTCAATGCAAAAACCCATAAGTTTAAGCTTATGGGTTTTTTTCGTGATGAAACAATATCCATTTGTTTTTTCGTGAAAAAATCATTTTTTTTTGCTAAAATTTGGCCAAGTATATTTTGATTTTTGATTTTGGAAAGCCACATACGAGGAGCTTGTATGTTTTATAAACAGAATTTGTTGGTAGGTACAATCTTTTTTGTTGGATTGAGTTTGGTATCGATTTTTACTGTGGTGATCAAAGATTTAAGTATGCTCAAAGGGCATCAAGGAGAAATGGAGGTCACATTTAACAAAGTTTCTGGCCTGGAACCCGGGCATAAAGTGTTGGCATCTGGTATGGAAGTTGGCCAAGTACGAGACTTAAAATTGCAAGAAGATGGTAGCGTAAAAGTTAAAATCAATTTAACTCAGCCAATTAAACTTTACAAAGATCATCAGATCAGTGTGAAAGATGCAAGTGCTTTGGGTGGGAAATACGTGAACATTGAGTTAGGCACGCCTGAACAAGGAGTAGTTCCTCTTAGTCAGGCTGAAAGTGCTGAATCATTGAAAGGCAAAGCCCAACCTTCTCTCTTAGACGATCCAAATTTACGCGAGGCTTTTGTTTCCTTAAAAAGCATTGCCAAAGACTTAGAAGAAGGCAAAGGCACGATTGGTTTGTTGATCACACGCCGTGAGATTTATGATGATATTGCCAAAGCAGCGGAAAACCTCCGTGCCATCACAGACCAAATTCGAAATAGCCAAGGCACGATTGGGAAATTGCTCTATGACCATCAACTTTATGATAAGATCAATCAAATTGTAACTGATGTTCAAGCCATCACAGGAGATATTCGAAGCGGTAAAGGTACCCTAGGAAAACTCATTAAAGATGAAACATTGTATGAAAGTGTGAAAAAAACAGTGGCTGACGCGGACAAAGTCATGGTGAATCTCACGGAAATCACAGACAAAGTCAAACGTGGAGAAGGCACTGTCGGAAAACTGTTCACAGATGATAAAGTATATCAGCAGTTAGAGCTTGCTCTAGCAGATGCGCGCGCTATGCTTCAGAACATCAACAAAGTTGCTGAGAAAGTCAACCAAGGTGATGGTGTTTTGGCGCGGCTCTTGAATGATAAAGAAATGGGTGACGACCTAAAACAAACAATCGCAAGCATTCGAGTCGTTGCAGAACGCTTGCAAAAAGGAGAAGGCACTGTTGGAAAACTGTTGGCTGATGATACGTTGTATAAAGAAATCCGGCGAGTCATCAAAACTTTCTCCGACTCTATCGAAGACACACGTGAACAAGTGCCCATCACGACTTTCACAGGCTTATTGTTCAAAGCATTCTAAGTGCGTTGTATTGCATACAAAAATGCATACAAAAAAAGAAGCTCTCTTACGCTTACGCGCAGAGAGCTTCTTGCATGGCTAATTATCAAAACTTGATGTCATGGCTTATTCAGTTTTGATGGCAATTTTGGTGGCTTGTGGTTCTACAGGTGCCTTTTTGGGCAGTTCGATGTGGAGCACACCATGCTTAAAAGTAGCAGCGATCTTGGTGCTATCTATTTCTTCAGGTAGCACAATGCTGCGTTTGAAGGTACCGTACCTGCGTTCTAAGCGATGGAAGCTTTTTTCTTTTTGTTCTTCTTCTTGCTTCTTTTCGCCTTTGATGGTCAAAACATTGGAATTGAGAACAACTTCAATATCTTTATCT
>JAKLHB010000363.1 GCA_022710345.1 Planctomycetota bacterium | reverse complement strand
GATCTATACTCCGTTCTTGCGCAATTTGTTTAGTTTTACACTATTGCATCCTCTGGATTTTTTGCTTTGTCTAGTCGCAGGTATATTGAGTATTCTGTGGTTTGAAATTTTCAAATGGTTGAAATATTGAGTTGCCATTGTGGAGTTTCCCAAAAACATCATAACCAAAAAAAGGAATCGTCATGGCAAAAGTTTTCTTAGAACGAATTGGGCAGCCGATTGAAGCCTTTATGAATGCCCAGGAATTTGCAAGCAACCGCGAGCAAATGAACCAATTAAACCAAGACTTTCAAGCCAAACGAGCTGAAGTAAAAGCTGGTTGGGGTCCGAGCTATGTGGAGCGCATTCATAAAAAGAAAAAAATGACCACTTGGGAACGCATTGATTTCTTAAAAGACCCAGGTACGGAAGTTTTTCCAATAGGCACTTTCGTAAACTATGGAGTTAAATTTGGGGATCGCACATCTCCTGGTGCAGGCGTTGTCACTGCGTTTGTCAAGGTAGAAGGCAAATACACCATGGTCATTGCCAATGACAACACGGTTGCCTCAGGCTCATGGTGGCCTAGAACCCCTGAAAAAATTGAACGCGCTCAGGAAATTGCCCTACGCCTTCGTATTCCAGTGATTTATCTCGTGGATTGCAGTGGCCTATATTTGCCAGAACAAGCCAAAACATTCCCAGGGCCACGCGGCGCAGGCTATATCTTTAAAATGAACAGCCTTTTGAGCAGCCAGCAAGTGCCCCAAATCGCCGGTGTTTTTGGCGATTGCATAGCAGGCGGAGGATATATGCCCATCATCAGCGATGTGGTGTATATGACAGAGCAGGCTTATATGGTGATTGCCGGCGCAGCCTTGGTCAAAGGCGGAAAAAGCCAGCACATCACATCCCTAGACATTGGCGGGCCTGACATCCACGTACATATTTCCCAATGCGCCGATTTCAGGGTCCCAGATGACGAAGCTTTGTTGAAAAAAGTCAAGCAAGAAATTGCCAAATTGCCAAGCTCTGCGATTGATTACTATAGATACAGCGCCTTGCCAATGGACCCAGAATATCCACCGCAAGAACTCGAAGGCATTTTTCCAAAAGATTATCGCATGGCTTATGAAATGCGGCAAGTATTGGCACGTTTGGTTGACCAAAGCCTGTTCTGGGAAATCATGCGAGATCAAGGACAAGAGATGATTTGTGGAATTGGCCGCATTCATGGACTTTACATGGGATTCATTGCCAACAATGTTAAGCTCACTGACCACCCTGCATCTCGATCCATCAAGCGGCCAGGAAGCATTCTCTATCAACAAGGCATTGCAAAAATCTCTGCATTTTCCCGTGCATGCAATGATGATGGAATTCCTATTGTCTGGCTACATGATATTGCTGGATTTGACATTGGTGCAGAAGCTGAAAAAGAAGGTCTCTTGGGCTATGGCTCGAACTTGATCTATACTAATTCAAACAATACAACGCCCATGATCACTGTTTTGCTACGCAAAGCATCTGGTGCAGGGTATTATGCAATGGCTGGAAGCCCTTACCAACCTGTGTTGCAACTTTCCACACCCATCACCCGATTGGCTGTGATGGAAGGCCGCACATTGGCCATTGCTACATTCAATACCAAGCTGGATGACAATTTCCAAATTGTGGCAAGCACACCTGAAGAATACGAAAGCATCAAAAAAGGCATGGCTGAAGTTGAAGCCAGGATCACGGCTGACATGGATCCACTTGTCACAGCAAGCCAAATGGACACAGATGAAATCGTATTCATGTCTGAACTTCGATCCTACCTCGGAGCTATGGCTGAGATTTGCTACCAATCCATTGGGTATCGAAGAGTCAAAAACCCACGTATTTGGACGATGCACGATATCCAGGCATTGTCGCAATAACCCAAGATGCATTGTCGCAATAACCATACCCAAGATGCATTGTCGCAATAACCATACCCAGGTTATCCTGGGAGATTCTGCTTTGCCCACTTTGGGCAAATTCACCTGCAAATTTCAGAAAGGAATTTTGATCATGCATGAGCTTACATTATTGGCCCAAGCTCAAGAAAATGAAGTCTTGATCCAATCTCCTGGAGTCGGCGTTATCAGCAAACTTCCCATGCCAGGGCAAATCTTAACTCCAGAAACACCTGTAGGACAAATGCTTATTATTTCTACCCCATACATCCTGAAACTGCCACCACACACAACCGGCGAAGTAGCACGCTATGATACAGAATTCAAAATACGAGCAGTTGGCTATGGAGACCCACTTTTTACCTTACTCCCTATCCAAGAGAAAAAAAGCCAAGGAACAAATAGCGCAAGCACCAACCACTCTCAAGTTGCCCAAGGCTGGGTAGTCCGTGCTCCCACAGATGGCATTTTCTACCGCAAACCAAGCCCAGACGCACCGCCTTATATTTCCCTGCAGCAAGAAGTCAAAACAAGCCAAATCCTCGGTCTAGTAGAAGTGATGAAATGCTTCAACCCTATCTTATTTGATGGATCTGAATTTCCTGCAAAAGCCAAGGTTTTAGAAATTTGCGTTGCAGATGGTAGTGAAGTCAAGTATAACCAGCCTCTGTTTGTCTTTGGCGAATGCTAAATTTGCTTTTTCAAGCACCACCCGCCAGTTGTAAAAATTGGCGGGTGGATTGCTTATAGCATGGAAAGCATAAAGCTGGTAGTAGCAAGGCTGCGGCCAGTTAGTTGGCTTGAGTCATTTTCTTTGAAAGTTTAGGACGCTGACGGCGCTGCATGGGCTGCGGCCAGTTGGCTTGAGTCGTTCTTTGAAAGAAAGTATAAGCAAAATTGATAATATTGCAATTAGCTAATTTCTTAATTTTTTTAAAAAAATAAAAAAATCTTATTTTCTTCCTTGACAATATGGTGCAAATTTGTTATAATAACTGACATATTTCTAAGTTTTTCCATGAAGATTCCATGTCCCAAAGCGGTTCAGATACTGACCACGTCAGGGAAAGGAGAGCAGCAAATGGCGAAAATCCTGATTGTGGATGATGACATTGACATTCAAGAAAGCACACGTATTTGCTTAGAGGCAGAGGGGCACAAGGTGGTGACTGCAGGAAATCGTTCTGATGGAATGGCAGCGGTTGTGCGTGAAAAGCCCGAGCTGATTGTGCTGGATGTTATGATGGAAGAAGCTGATGACGGATTTACGATGGCCCAAGACCTACGCCGAGAAGGTATCAAAACTCCCATTATCATGCTCACGGGCGTATCAAAAGCATTTGGCATGAATTTTGGGAAGGATGCAGCGATAGTGCCTGTGAATGAATTTCTGGAAAAACCAGTAGAGCCTGAACTTCTCAAAGCCAAAATCAATAAGCTGCTGCAGAAGAAGTAAGGAGGCAGCATTATGCAAAAAAATGAACAGGAATCCCTGCGCGAAAAAATCAACGCCATGGCTGATCAGATCGGAAGGGATCAATCTGCTTTAATGCCCATTTTGCAAGAAATTCAAGCGACATACGGCTGTGTTTCTGAGGAAGCAATGCAGGAGATAGGGAAAGCCTTAAAAATTTCTCCTGCTGAAGTTTCTAGTACGCTTTCTTTTTACAGTTTTTATAGCACACGGGGTAAAGGACGCTACATTATCCGGTTGTGCCAAACTCTATCCTGTGATATGGCTGGGAAAGATGGTATTCGGCATCAATTAGAACTGGAGCTGGGCATTAAATTTGGGCAAACCACGGCTGATGGTATGTTCACCTTGGAATTTACCAATTGCCTAGGATTGTGCGACCAAGGCCCGGCTTTGATGGTCAATGATCATCTTTATACTAAAGTAACACCGGATCAAGTATGGAAGATCATCCAAGAATGTCGGCATGGTTTGAGCAACAGGCATGCTCCAGATATCGCACAAAATCTAATGGAAAAAGGCGCTGTCGTCACAACAGCAACCCAGCCGTATGTTGGCCTACAAAAAGCTCTGGCTATGGCCAGGCCTGATATTATCAATGTTCTGCGCCAGTCTGGGCTAAAAGGCAGAGGTGGTGCCGGATTTCCCACTGCCACTAAGTGGCAGTTTGCTGCTGCAGCACAGAGTACAGAGAAATTTGTAGTGTGCAATGCAGATGAAGGAGAGCCTGGCACTTTCAAAGATCGTCTATTGTTAATGGAAATGGCAGACTTTTTATTCGATGGGATGACGATTGCTGGTTATACAATTGGTGCGCAAAAGGGACTATTGTATCTACGGGGTGAATATAGCTTTATGCGATCTAATTTAGAAAATATCTTAGCTCGTCGTCGTAGTCAAGGATTCCTTGGAGACAAAGTTGCTGGTTTTGATTTTAAATTCGATATTGAAATACGAATCGGAGCCGGAGCTTATGTTTGTGGCGAAGAAACCGCGCTCATTGAATCTTTGGAAGGCAAACGAGGTATGCCACGCAATCGGCCACCATTCCCAGTCAACACTGGGTTTAATGGCCACCCTACCACAGTCAACAACGTAGAGACTTTTATAGATGTGGCTGTGATTATGGAAAAAGGCGCTGAATGGTTTACGAAATTAGGCACACCAAAATCTACTGGAACTAAGTTCTTGAGCGTTTCTGGGGATTGCCGCAAACCCGGCATCTATGAAGTGCCATTTGGCATCACAATAGCTGAGCTTTTAGCGAAGGTTGGAGGAGAAGATGCTAAGGCCGTGCAGGTAGGCGGGGCTTCGGGAACATCTGTGCCTCAGAAGGATTTTGGCCGTCGTATTGCCTTTGAAGATGTTGCCTCAGGTGGATCCGTGATCATAATCGGGCC
>JAKLHB010000362.1 GCA_022710345.1 Planctomycetota bacterium | reverse complement strand
TCCAGGATCAATCATCATACTTGTGGCTTTTGCCATAGCCGGCAGGTAGATTCCCAAAAAACAAGCCTCATGATGACTGAGGCAGGCAAAGTCCAGGCAGCATCATGGAATTTCGGAGCTTATGATTTAGCCTTGGAACATGCCAACCAGGCTGTCGAAACACCAGATCCCATTGCCCAATGGCTACAAAATACAATGTATGCGACATATCAAAAAGAATTTTGGCAGCAAGTGCCTGAGTTATTCACCAAAAAAATGGACGAACTCAATCCTGGTCCAACCAGCGATGAAGTAATCGCAGACCCTAAAAAAGCTGTGTTTACTTATTTGCGAGGATATTGCAATCGTTGCCATGTAAGCGGCTCTGGAATGCAGCAGGCAGGAGATTACCGCGGCAAAGGATGCAGTGCATGCCATGTGCCCTATAGCATCACAGGGCAATACTATGGCCATGATGCAACACTAGCTCAAACACCAGCAAGCCAGGCATCAGATAAGTCGGCCTCTCCCAGGAGGCCAAGCTACCCAGCCCTCCATACAATCCATAGCACAGCCCAGCATATCGTACAGTTTGCTGGAAAAAAATATAGCGGTATTCCAGTGAGCACGTGCAATGCATGCCATTATCATAGCTCCTGCATTGGCACAACCTACCAAGGCCTTATTGAATCACCTTATCCAACCACTTGGGATGCTAAAGGTCAACCTCCATCTCCATTGCATGGCAGGTATTACATGCCTTTAGCCAAAGATGTGCATTATGCCAAAGGTATGTTGTGCCAAGATTGCCACACTACCTTAGATGTGCATGGAACAGGCACCCTGGCCAGGAATATGCCAGGTGCAGTGGAAATCGAATGCCAAGATTGCCATGGCACGCCTACCCAATACCCTTGGGAATTACCTCTGGGAGTCGGCGATGAATACGAACGTGCTCTAAGCCAAACCCCTCGAGGATTGGCGCAAGAAATGCCACCCTACCTTCTGCCACAAACAGAAGTTCAAGAAGGATACCTGCTTTCAGCCAGAGGCAACCCATTAGCCAATGGAGTCAAAAAAGGCAACAAAGCCATCTTTCAACTAGCCAATGGCACCAAACAAGAACTCAAGCTCCTCAAGTCCAGGTTCAAAGCCGGTGCATTATCCAGAACCGCTGAGATCGCGATGGTACAAATCACCAAACACATCGAACGCTTAGAATGCTATGCTTGCCATTCCAATTGGGCACCCCAGTTCTACGGCCGAAATATCCAAATCCAGTTTGGAGAAGAATACCAAACTCCAGATTGGGTGACAGAGCCTGAAACTCCAACATATCAATTTGACCAGCTCTCCCTACCGCGCCCCAATCTTCCTGCTAAAATCATAGAAACACTCAGTTATGTCCGTTGGGAAGACCCTATTTTAGTCCGCAATGCAGAAGCACGAATTGGCCCAGGAATCCCAAACACCCAGGCAAGCATCACGATCTTATCCAAAGGCCAGACAGTCTGGCATCAAAAAATCCTACGGTTTGATCTATCCAATGCACCTGTCATCGGTATGATTGCTACATTTCCACACACAACCCAGAAAAAAGCCAGATCATGCCAAAGCTGCCACAGTAACCCCAAAACCATTGGATATGGCATAGACGAAGGCCTAATTTTTGGCGATCTATCCCAGGATTTTTTTGCTGAATTGAGCAATACACAAGACCAGCCTATGTTTAGCCAAACCCCACAGGTCAATAAAATCCCAGGCATGTTTTACGATTGGTCCCAATTGATCGGCACCAATGGCAAACCATTGCAAACCGTATCTCGACAAACCCGATTCTGCAGCCCATTGACCATTGCAGAACAACAACACATCCAACGACAAGGCGTTTGCACAGCCTGTCACCAAGAATTGCCCGATTATTCCATAGGCGCAGCCGCGCTCCAAAAAATTGGCAAAGCCATCAACATGCTCCCTACCACAGATGCCGAACATTCCGCATTACTCCAAAAAAGCCTCCTCCTCACTGCTTGGGTCCAAATTCTAGGCATTTTCCTAGGCATTGCTTTTACGATTGCAGTTGCATACCTTTGGATACAAAGGAAGAAAAAGAAAGCCAAGAAAAGTTAAGCGAGAGATCTCAATCTTTACGAATGAGCTTCAATATTTCATACAGTTGAGAACGGCTGAACAGGTCTCAATCTTTACGAATGAGCTTCAATATTTCATACAGTTGAGAACGGCTGATTTCGGCTAATGCAGCAGCTTTTGTTTTATCATTTTCTGCGTATTCTAAAAGCTTTGTGAAATATGCCTTTTTAAGCCGTTCTTGAACATCAGCCCATGTATCTATTGATGGATCAAAAGAAATAAGATTGCCACTTCTGAGCAACTTAGCAGCTTGTGAAATGGATGCATATAAATGCGGCACGCTGATTGGACTTTTTTCGTCATCAGCATAAGCAGCCGCACGCCGCACTACATTGCGTAGTTCGCGTATATTGCCTGGCCAATGATAACGAAATAAGCGATCAATACAATAGGATGGAACTGTATGCTGCTTTTTATATTGAGCATTGAATTCATTCACAAAATGCTGTGTCAGCATAGGAATATCAGCTTTACGCTCACGTAAAGGATACACTAAAATACTAAAACCCCGAATGCGTTCGTATAAATCGCTTCGAAATTGACCAAGGCTACAAAGTTCTTCTAAATTTCGATTCGTAGCAAGCACTAACCGTGCTGGTACATTCACATATTGAGTGCTTCCTAAAGGCAGCACTCTTTTTTCTTCAATGACACGCAAAAGATGAGGCTGCGCTTCATAAGGAAGCTCTCCGATTTCATCCAAAAAAATGGTGCCATGCCCAGCAGCCACAAAAAGTCCATCATTATGCTCTATGGCTCCTGTAAATGCTCCACGACGGTGCCCAAATAGCGTACTTACCATAGTCTCTCTGCCAAGGCATCCACAATTGATTGGCAAAAAGCTTTCCTGGCTATGCATACTCAACGCATGAACTGCATTAGCTACCAATTCTTTGCCAGCGCCGGCTTCACCCAAAATGAGAATGGTTTCTTCCAATTTCGCAAAGCGGACAATATTATCATATAACTTTTGCATCACTGGGCTTCCGCCATGAATATCATTCAATCTTGTTTGCAATCCTGGAATGCGCAGCAATAGCTCTCCTAAAATTCGATCGCCAACATCTTGAACTGCCCATGTTGCTGGAGTAATGATCGCTGAAGCACCGCATTGCATAATGGATTTAGCTTCACGCTCTGGGAACATAGGAATACAGGCAATTAGCAAAACAGCGTTGCCTATTTTTTGCCGAATTTGATAGATTTCCTCGCCTGCTTTGATGAGGCTTTGTTCAGAAACAATGTGGATCCATATATCAGGCAACGGCTGTTTTTGAAAAGCATGCGACAAGTTATTGCTGTCATAGACCTGCACAGCAATGTCAATCTTTTGTAACATATTTGTTATATCATGGATAGGTGTAAAATTGTATGTAGAAACATAGATTGGGTGCATAACCATCTCAAGGTTTTAGGAAAAGAGTAGGTTTTTCTAAAGAAACATTTTCAAGTTGCCGGCAACTATAATCAAAACCGCTTCTAATGTATGCTGTATCCATTGGCCATAAAGCAAGGTTATGTATTATTTCCGTGATAAAAGAATGACATATGTCCATTCGAATTTCTTGCGGAAATCCAATGGCTCTGGAAAGATAGCCGTGTTTCACCAAAGATTGCGCTATCCTGCTAGATTGACAGCATAAAAAAATGGCTAAATCTAGATTTTGGCTAGGAAAAGAGAGAACGTACTGCCAGTCAGTAATATCTCTCATGCCTTTTTCATGCTTTTCATACCCAAAATGGACCAAGATATTCCATTTCCTTTGGAACAGCTCTTTCAATATTTTCATACGAATGGCTGGATGGACTTGATACTTCCAATGCAGAGGAAGAACAGAAATGATTTTACCAATGGTTTGAGCCACGATAAAGTTATAATTTCCATCGTCCAATATAAACGAATTGGTAATCAAAATATTCATGCCAATCCCTCCATGCGCCAGTTGGCCTGTGTAAAAGTCTGCAGCACAAAATAAAAAAAACCAGTAACATCTTTGCACTGAATCACTGGAATCCCTTTTACTTTGCATTGATTCTGCAATCTGTCAGAAGGAAGGCTTTGGAACATCAGAAGTGTGTAATTTGACCTTGCTCTTGGTTCTAATTGAGCTAAATCCAAAAGTTGGCTTTGTGTATTAAGACTGGTGCAAATTTGAAAAGAATGCAATGGCTGCCCGATTTCTCCATTCTGTTGCGCTAGCCCAGCAAAACTTTGTTGGCAAAGATCAATCGCTTTGCGTGATGCTTCTCTCAACGAAGAGATAACTTTAAAAGCAATACGCGTTCTTCCAAGGGAAGCAATCCTGTCTTGTCTCTCCTTAGCCTTAGCTAAGGCTGATTCCAAATGGTCCTGAAAAAAAGGCTGATGGATGGAAGAATCCAGTTCTAAAATATCCTGTACTCGAGCAGCAAAGGCAACACGACACCAATCTTGAATAAAGTTATAGAGGCTCGGATCTATGGACGTTCGGCCAAGAACTATATAAATATTGAGTCCCCATATATACTGATGGAGTAAGGTTAGGAAATAGCGCAAAAAAAAATGCTTCAAATAATAGGGATCAGGTTGGTATAAAAAAACATCACCTTTGACAAGATCGTTTTTTGCAAAGGCTACTGCAATTTTCTGTGACGCATCTTCTAACACAGAAATATTTTGAATATTTCCATAATGAGTCA
>JAKLHB010000361.1 GCA_022710345.1 Planctomycetota bacterium | reverse complement strand
AGTTCTGCACGGTAATCAAACCCTGGCCCTTGGTCTGTGACCCGCATAATCAAACGATCTGGCTTATGTATATAGCGAAGTTCAATAGGCAATTCTGCTCGATATTTATGTCCATGTCGTTGGGCATTTCCAACAGCTTCATTCAAAGCAGCATCCAAATTGATTTTTTCCATATCGCTCAATGGCAAAAATTCAAATTTTTGGCGGCAAATTTCATAAATTTGGCTGATGCTTTCATCATCCGATGGAAATCGGAAATAAATATCACGTGTGTTAACAAGTTCCTGCATGTCAAACTCAGCTATAGGATGGCTCATCAAATCTACTTCTTGAGGTGGTTTATCCCAAATTTCTGTGGAAAAATAAATTTTAGTTTTGCCTATCTGAATGACATCTTTATCTTGCAACGCACGCAGGAATACGCGGTTATCATTTACAACAATACCATTGGCAGAATTAAGGTCCTCAATAATTACATCTGCGCCATCAAAATAGACTCTTGAATGGTGTCTAGAGACTACACCATCCAATAAAATAATATCATTATCTTTCCCACGGCCAATGGTGATGGGGCCACTTAGTTCGACGACCTCTGTTAGATTTCTCGTTATTTCAATTTTTAGACTTGGCATTATGGTCTCTGCTCATAGTAAAACCCAAGTTACTAGTTAAAAAAATGAACAACTTATTGACTGAATAAGATACGCAAGCATTAAAGTAATAAGTAATTTAAATCATTTAGATAAAAATACTTAAGTTGCAAACTAAAAACTGTCAACTTGGGATTTTGAGGTTTGTTGGCATAATCCAACTTGTTAAACCATGCAACTATCTTATAGTTTCGCACAAATAAACAAGCTTGTCAAGCATTTTTGATGAATTTCAAGTGATAAAAACTTTGGTTTTCAATAACTATGGCAAAAAATTGGTTATTCAACTTCGCGTAGTACTAAACTAACAAATTTGCCTGCAACAGCCATCAGCTCTTCTTGCAATTCGCAACGTCCTTTAAGGCCGTTGAACATCGCTTTTACTTCATATTCTCCTGGAACGACATTATTGAAAATAACTTCGCCATTTTCATCTGTTTGGCCTTCTCGTTGTTGGCCAGTGCTTTTGTTGGTTAAAATCACTTGGGCACTAATTTGAGGAGTCCAACTAATATCAATCACAGTGATGGAAATATCAGCACCTTTTTTAGCCTGTGCCTCTTGCTTCTGAAATTGAATATCCACTTGCATTTTTTCATCTGCAAATACAAAAATTTCTGATGGAGGTGTTGTAGGGTAGTCAGGAATAGTTGCTTTCATGCGATATGGGCCTTGAAGTAGCTCTTTAAGTTCATATCTACCTTGTATGACCTCGACCTTGTATTTGTTAACAGCTTTGGTTTCCAGGTGCTCTAATGCCAATTCCATGGTCCCTGCACTCATTGGGGTTTTATTTTCCAAAAGAACTTGGCCTTCTAACATGCCTTTTTTCTTTCCTGGCGTTGTTGGATTAGGTTTAGGTGTTGGTTTAGGTGTTGGTTTAAGCACAAGTTCTTCGGGTTTCTTAACTTGGACGGAACCTGTGTAAATCATTTGTAGATCGAGCAGATATGTTTGAGGAAGTATTTTGAAGGGTTGTAATGGCAAAATTTCTTTATCCAATATGGCTACAATATGATAGGTGCCTGGACTAGGCCGTGGCATTCTAAATTTACCTGAACTACTGGAGATACAAGCATAAATACAATCTCCGGTTTGTGCCTTGCCCTCGTACAACATCAATGGCACCCCGGCTAATGGCTGGTTTGCTAAATCTAATAATGTTCCTTGGATTTGCACATTAGAAAATAATGCAGAATAAGGATCTTTTTGATTCCAAAGCCAAGCCAAAGATGCTGCACATACCAGCACAAAAGCAAGCAAAATATAAGTTTTGATAGAAAACCTCATAGAATTTTCCGCAGAGGAAGTGCGGTCTCCTTTTTGCGTTTAAAATTTGCGTAAGCTCATAGCCGCTGGTGGTTATGCGAAGACATTCAGCAGACTATTGATTGCCTTCGGTTCGGCCCAATAAATTAGCTATCTTTTTCTGAGGACAAAGCTTTCCATAAAGCTATTCCAACATCAATAGAATCACTCCATTCACACTTACCGCAATGATACAATCGTATATCGCGGCCAGATGATGTGTCTTTATCGAGTTCTTTCACTGGGCCTCCACATTGAGGACAAAGTCCTTGTAAATAGACAATATCGTATAACTTCTCTGGGTCCATTGTTGAAACCTCGCAAAAAATGAATAGATTTCACTTTTCTTGTGTGGTGATTGTTTGTTGAATGTCGCTTTCTGCATCTTCTGCTTTTCCTGTTTCTCCTGCCATGCAAAAAGCATACGCAGCAATAGGCGGTCCAATGAATTCAAATAAGGACACTGCGCCAAAAATAATCCCAGTCACAATAATCGCATGATCCGGAAATAAAGTTGCAGCGGTTTGGGCAAGTCCTATTGCTAAGCCAGCCATTGGAATAAGGAGCAATCCTTTCGCACTACCTAGTCGCCAAGGTTGCTGAAACATACGAGATACAGCGAATACTGTTACGCATTTGGATATTGAACGTGCAACCACAAGCAACACAATCGCTGGTGTGTATTGTGCTATTTCATGGAAATGTATGTTCGCACCAGCATAGACAAAAAGAACAATATAAAAAAGTGCAAATGCTTCACCAAAGGTAACATTGGAAAGAAGGTTATCTTTTTCTAAACTCTTGATGGTCAGCCCAAGTACTAAAGGTGCAAATAGTGTGGAAAGCTTAAAAGTATTTGCTATGCCTAATGTTATCATAACTCCTGCGATGCAAATCGCAAGTCTGTAATGATGCGAATTTCTAGTAAATAATATGATATAATGCAGCAAAAAACCAGCAACAGTCCCAAGCACAGTGGATGCGACTAATCTATAGAAAGGTTGAAAAATAATGTCCCAGATGCTTGCACCAGCTTCAAAATAAAAGCACGGCAAAACACAGGCAAATACAATAAAAGCAAATAGATTATTTAGCGCAATCAAAACTTGCGCTTCACGAGTTACTATGCCATACGCATGCAACTCGTTGGCTACGTGCAACAAGACAGCGGGAGAAGAAGATATTGCAATAGCAGCCACCATCAAAGCTGGAAGGATATCAATATTCATGGCCCTCAGTGTAATAAAAACCAAAATAAATGATACGATGCTTTCAGATAATGATGTGATCAACACTCTTCGATTTTCAATCAAAGCTGAGATGGGAAGCGAGAGCCCAAGGCGATACAAAATGAGAGCCAGCGTAATGTCAACAAAGACTCTGGATGCTATCAAAGTTTCGTTGGTGAGCAATCTTAGCCCACTAGGGCCAATCAACACTCCGGCTAGCATAAACCCAGTGATGCTGGGGATCCATGAAAATCTATGGGCTATGTGGCCTCCGAGTGCTCCAAATAAAAGAAGAAGGCCGAATGAGACAGTGAGCGGAATATCCATGCTTTTGCCATTCTAATGTCAGCCAGCCTTAAATTTTTTTAGCCCAAACGATAAGCCCCGCCAGTTTGGGCGAGGCTGATCGTTTAGCGTTTGGAAAATTGAAAACTGGCACGGGCTTTACGTTTGCCGTATTTTTTGCGTTCTTTCATACGGCTATCGCGTGTGAGATGCCCATGGCTACGCAACTTTTCTTCCAACGAAGCACCAAATTTGCACAATGCGCGGGCAATACCTAATAAAACTGCACCAGCTTGGCTATGGACTCCACCACCATCCACATTGATAAAAATATCATACTTGCCTATCGTATTGGTCACTTGCAAAGGCAAAGTAACCAATTGGCGATGGCCTAGGATTGTGAAATATTCTTCAAAATTTTTGTGATTGACGATGATTTGTGCATTGGTGCCGGCTGTTTTCCGAATACGAACGCGGGCTACAGCAGTTTTCCTACGGCCGGTTCCCCAAACAAATTCTGGATTTGTATCCATTTTCTATAAGCCTTTCTAAAAATTCCTCTAATTTTTCCCAAAGCCTTGCCATACTTTAGGGCATTGAGCTGCATGAGGATGATTTGGACCAACATAAACTTTTAATTTTTTCAACATTTTATGGCCTAACCTACTTTTTGGGAGCATTCTACGGACGGCTAGGTACAAAGGTTCTTCTGGATGTTTATGTTGTAGTTCGGCAAAAGTTTGCTTTTTTAAGCCACCGGGATAGCCAGACCAAGTGTAATATACCTTGCGTTCCCGTTTTTTGCCAGTCACTTTCACTTTTTCAATGTTGGTGACAATCACAAAATCACCAGTATCTAAGAAAGGCGTGTAAATTGGCCGATGTTTGCCCATCAAAATTAGGGCTATTTGAATTGCAAGTTTCCCTAAAACTTGATCTGTAGCATCTATGATATACCATTGTTTTTTCAAATCATGAGGTGCTATATAACTTCGTTGAATTTGCATTTAGAATCCTTCCGAATCGAATAAAAAACAGAGTCTCAGCCGAGATATGGCTTGGCTCAAGCCGAGAGCGACGGCATTTTTGAAAAAGATATTGTATATTTTTTTGATAAGATTGCAAGCGGAAAATAGCAAAAAATTACAATTTTCCTGCGGTTGCTTCAAAAACTAAGAAGCCGCGGAAAAACGATTGATTGAACGGATTTCGAGGAGCCACTGTGGAATTTCCTCAAAAACCTTATAATCAAAACCCAAGTCGCTAGTTTTTCAAAGCCAGTAATCAGACGTTTCCGTAACCAGCCAAAAATAGGATGGCACGTGCATGAGATCAAAATTTCGAAATGCAAGTGTTTT
>JAKLHB010000360.1 GCA_022710345.1 Planctomycetota bacterium | reverse complement strand
TCTGTTCCTAATTCCGGATGAATCTGGACAGACAGGGAAGCCTGGGATTGCACTGGCTCGGTCTCTGTTCCTAATTCCGGATGAATCTGGACAGACAGGGAAGCCTGGGATTGCACTGGCTCAGTCTCTGTTCCTAATTCCGGATGAATCTGGACAGACAGGGAAGCCTGGGATTGCACTGGCTCAGTCTCTGTTCCTAATTCATCAACGCTTGGGGTAGTTGTATTCTTCCCACTGATTTCCAAATGAATATTTTGTTCACGATCTATCTTGGTAGGTGCTAAACGGCGTGTCGCATGCGCATCATGCGGTGCGCGAGTCCGTGTTTCATAATCATTGCCCTGCGATGGGACTATTGGGTTTAGCGGCTCAGAACTAGACATCTTTGGATTCCTTTCCAAAGTTTGGTTGACAGGCTCGCATGGATATGTTATGATTTTAGCAAAAAAAGGTAATTGACGCAAGAAAGAAACCAATGTGGATTCAATGTAAAAATTATCTAACTTTGATTCGCCCTTTCACTTTGCTTCCGCCAGCATTAGGAATGATCAGCGGCTCTTTTGTTGCTTTGAGCCAAACTGAATTAAACATCAGCACATTCTGCACCATGTTGCTAGGTGCTGTGTCTGCGGCAATTCTCAATGCAGGCTCTAACACATTCAACCAAATTTTCGATTTAGAAATTGATCGTATCAATAAGCCAGAGCGACCGTTGGTCAAAGGGCAAATCACAATTGCCAACGCATGGATTGTATCTGGTATTGCTTATGGTCTTTCGTTAATCTTAGCCTATCTGATAGGATGGCAATGCTTACTTATGGTAGGAATTGCAGCTTTTTGCACCATCATTTATTCTGCTCCCCCACTACGCACCAAACGACATTGGCTAGCAGCAGCTTTAACCATTGCAATTCCTCGAGGTATTCTTCTTAAAGTCGCAGGCTGGTCTGTGTTAAGCGATATTCATTACTTCGAACCTTGGTATATTGGCCTAATTTTTGGCATCTTTCTTTTAGGTGCCACCACGACCAAAGATTATGCAGATATGAAAGGAGATGCTGCAAACAGTTGCTCCACCTTGCCATTACGATTTGGAATTGAGAGAAGCATTTATATCATTGCACCTTGCTTTATTGTCCCATTTTTGCTTTTTCCCCTAGGAATATGGTTCCAAGTGCTACATGGCCATGCGATTCTTTTAGCTTTTTTAGGATTCAGTTTGATGCTTTGGGGTGCTTATGTGGTTAAACTGCTTATGCAAGACCCACATTCATTAGCATACACAGAAAACCACCCATCTTGGACTCAAATGTATTGTATGATGATGTACGCACAGCTTGGCCTTATGATTGCGTATATCGTGTAAGCCAAAGAAAATTGCCAGGGAATTTCCCTGGCAATTCTGCTTAATTGCTAGCTTCAGAGGTTGCAGGTTCAGGATAAACGCTGACGCGGTTTCTGGATTCAAACTTGACTTTTCCATCAATCAAACTAAAGATGGTGAAGTCTTTTCCCAGACTAACATTGAAGCCAGGACGATGATGGCACCCACATTGCCGAAGGATGATAGTGCCTGCGGTTACACTTTGGCCAGCATAACGTTTGATGCCTCGATGCTGCGGATTGCTATCTCGACCATTACGAGATGCGCCTGCTCCTTTTTTATGAGCCATCTGCTTACTCCTTTACAATTTGGCAAATCCGGACGCGTGTATGTATTTGACGATGACCTTTTTTCGTGTGCGAATTTCCATTTTTTTTGAATTTATATATAATGATCTTGTCGCCTAAATGGTGTTGTTCTACAATCCCTTTTACCTTCATACCAGGAACAATAGGATTGCCGACCAAAATTTCATCATCTTTATGAACATACAAAACTTGGGTAAATTCAACGGGCGTTCCGGTGTCTAATTCTTTTTTTTCCAATTCAACAGATTTACCAGGCATCACTTTATATTGTTTGCCACCATCTTGGATAATTGCGTACATAAAAATCAAAATCCTTTCTAACTACGCATTGCATCGCTATATCAATCGAGTATTAATTTCAATGGGAACTTGGGAGTCAAGCAAGGGATTGCGTATCCTAGCATATTTTTTAGAAATTGTCAACGCAAATTTTAGATGATTTGAAAATTCCTATAGAAAAAATGCAGTTTTTTGGTACACACCTCATCATGTCATGATCCATCAAGGTCGCATAAAAGGGCGTTATATACGGAGGGATCAGACAATCCTTAACTTAATGGCTTTATGCTAGTGCATATAAAAAAATATGTTACATCATTTATATGCATGCACAACCATCAATAAAAGCCTAGACAATAACTACGGCTTTCGAATCACATCAAAAGTGAGTTTGATGGTGCTTTGTCCTCTGAGAAGTTCTATTTCGATTTTTTTGCTTGTGCGATGCGTTTGTACTAATTGACGAAAATATTCATATTGATCTGAATTTAATGGACTTCCGTTCACGCTTTTGACAATGTCGTCTTTGCGTAAGCCATATTTGAATAGATCAGAGCTTTGAGAAATATCTCCTCGGATCCGAATGCCGATCGCATTACCTTCGGTATCGTATTCAAGAGCTGGCTGGAGTGCTTGCAGATGTTGTTCGCCATTCTGCAAAAGTTGAGTGCCATCTTGGCTTGTGACTGCCCAATGGTTAGGCGCGATTTGCTGGCTTTTAAATTCTTCTGACTTACCAGGTTGAGTTAACCTTGGATTTCGGTCCTCAAGCCAAACTTCTTTATTACCAGCATCAAATCGAAATCGAATGCCTTTTCCAGGGACAATTTCCAATGCTGTGAGTTTATTTCCTTGAAGCTTAACTTCCCAGGGCCGGGTTCGATCAATTTTATTGCTTGGATTAAGAGCTTCTAACAGAACAGGATCTTGGTTATTGATGCTCACAAAAGCATATCCTGTGGTTAAAATCTGTTCAATTTTTACAGACCGTTGCACGAGCTCCCGGTGCCAATCTGCTGGGACTTTCGGCCCTTCATCAATCACAGTTTTAGGAGCATCAATCAAAATACGTGCTTCCCAAATATCTCGATAATGATCTAGGGAAAACTTGCTGCTCACCATCAACTTTTGCCTTGGTGTGATATCAATCGCGGCTAGCGTTGGCATATTCCGTATGTTCCAAGCAACAAAGAAAACCAACAGCCCAATGATTGCTAAAAAAACCAGGTTGCTGATCCAAAGCAACCGCAAGATGCTTTTGAGCGGCATACAATTTCCTTTCCAAAAAATCGCTTGCTATTGTTCAGTTGGTGGAAGCAGTGGCTTTGCTGCTTTTGGTGTTTGAGATTCCCACCAAGTCCGCCATTGCAAAATAGCCGCTCGTTTAGTTTCAGGCATATCCTCATGTTCATATCCTGCAGAATGCTGTGTTAATTGTTCGAGGGCATATTTGGCCTGGCTTTGAACATAGAGTTCCGCATCCTCTAAGAGCGGCCAAATAAAAGGAATGCTCGATTTGTCGCCTATTTGTCCCAATAGATATGCAGCTCTGGCCCGAATCACAGGTGCAGGATCAAGCAAGCTGCGTTGAAAATATATTAGAACTTGCGGCATACGAAATTGTGATAACTCTTGCAAAGCCACAAGTCTTACCATTTCATCAGGATCATTGAATAATTCAATTCCGTATGCAATCTTGTCTGACTGATTTTGCAATTGATTTAAGGCAACAATTTTAACATACGAACTCTGTTGCGATAATGCTCCCCAAAATTCTTGTGTAATGCCAGCTTTTTTATCCTTGGAGAGAACTTCCAAAGCCATGGTTTGCTGAGCTGCATCTTGAGAAAGCAGCATATCACTTGTTGCAATGTCCTGGCGGTCTTGAAGGAAATCCCTTCTGGAGGGCTTATAATCTCCTCGCATGCTTTGCTCCACAGCATTGGCTTCTTGGAACAAATACCACGGAAAAAATATGACCATGGAAACACGATGGCTCCATTGGTTACTTAAGATCGTTTTTTGAAGTGGTGTTTGTACCAAGATTTCCGTGTGAGACAGCACTGGCCGATCCAACCCTCGAATTGGAATAAATGTCTCTACTTTGCTCCAACAGCCTGTGGCTATACAAGCAATGCATATCCATTTCCATAAGGCAGACATGGCGTTACCGATATTTTGTGTTTTTAGATTAAAAAAGCTAATCTACTTTTTTTTGTTTGCTTTTTGGTTTTGTTTTGATTTCTTATCCTCATTCTTGGATGCTTTGATTTCTTTTTTAGAATGTTTATTTCGATTTGCTTCTAAGTTTGGTTTATCTTTTGGTACTATTCTTTTAGGCTGCTTTTTAGCCCCGCTTTCAGGCTTCAAATCATTCCCAGACTCAGCTTTTTGTTGCAAATCCTTTTTTCCATATTCGCAGGCTGCTAATATACAACATTTATTGCAATCCTGCGCTAGCGTACATATTGCTTCTCCATGCAGGTGCAAAAGCCTAGCCAGTTTAGCAACATTGAATCCACCGATTTCTTTTAGTAAATTCTTTTTCAAGGAATAAGGATCTGCCTCTTCCCAGAGATTTAGGCGGCTGCCTACTCTTAGGCAAGCGGTTGAAATGATGTCATCGGATTCAAAAAATGCGACAGTAACCAAATGACATAAAAATTCTTCATCCAATCCAGGGATTCGTTTAAAGATTTCTTGCAGCTCTAAAAAATCTTTTTCCCAGAGAAATTGTAAGTCTAAACGATTATATAAATTAAACAAATTAAATAAAGCTTCTTTTATACGAATTGCTTTTTCTAAAACATTTTTTGTAAGATGCTGCGTTAGTATTTCTTGGATTTCCCTTGGATGACTTACTCGAACTTCATTCC
>JAKLHB010000036.1:18537-20917 GCA_022710345.1 Planctomycetota bacterium | reverse complement strand
TGAATCGTAAACTTTTATCGTTATTCCTGCTTTGGCTTATAAAATCGCGTTCATACGAGCGGGCCATGATGCCTGGTGATGGAATCTAACCAAGGCATAGCGCTTGACGATACTTTTTGTGGCTCAACCATGCGGCTGCCAGAAAAGAGCGCAATAACTAGCAATTTGGGTTATGTATACTTTTTATCTGTGTTTATCCGTGGTTGTTCATGGATTTTGTGCTATTAAAATGCCTTTTGCAATTTCAGCAAATCTGCTTGAAGCGATTCTTTTTGTGGCTGCAATTCAGTCAATGACACATTACTTTGCATTTGCGTATAGAGGTCTAACAAACGTGCACAAATCATTTTGTATTCTTCAAGCCAAGCTGCAAATCGGGGATTCTGAGCTAATCCAACAAAAACTTGCATTCGTTGCTGGCGTATCAAGATTCCTGCACTCGCTTCTGTTATATGATCAAAGGACTCTGGAGATGTTTCCATCATAGTCCATGCAGTCTTAAATTGTTCTAACAAAGTCTTGCATTCGTATACTATAATCAGTTGGTGTTTTTTGGGATCCTGGAGCCATTTCAATTGACTAGTCCGAATCTTTTGCCATCGTTGATCCACAGTAAGTTCCATTTTCATATAGCCAGGAACTTTATTCATTTTGGGAAACCATTCAGAGAGCAAACCAGTCACCCAGTGATCATACAAGGGCCGATCTGGCCATGGTTCTGGGAAAAGCACTATTTTATTCCAAAGGCTTTGCACTTGCAACATCCAGCGAATACTTTGTTTACCAAACTCCTCATCTGTTGGTAAGTTTTGTAATTGTTGTCTCAATTGCTCCAAGCCAGGCACAAATTCTAAGATTGCCGTCATTGCATGGTCTGATTCTGTCGTAGCCGGCGCGATACTTTGCTCTGACAAGATAGTTTCTCGATGTTCTTGGATTTGTTTGCAAAATAATGTGATTTCCAAAGGCAATAGCACTCGTATATCTGGTGCCATACTCATGGCTTCATATCGAAATTGAGCAAGTAATCCCAACCAGCGATCTTGAAATGCAAGAAGATAGGAGTTACAACGAAATTCAAGGCGTTTTTGTAAATTTGAGCCTGCTGTTTCTTCCATATCTTCCAATAAATTCAAAAGTGGGTAGATGCTTTGGTTAGGACTTTGAAAAAAAGGTACAACATACTCATTGCGATATTGTTCTTCTAGCCCGCGGAGCCGTCCAAGCAATGATTTTCTTCCAGCTTGGCCATAGTTCCAGCGATCAGGCCTTTGAGCTTCTAGCGAACTTTCATAATCCCGTTGAATTCTAAGTTTCATCTGCCCTATTTCTTGGATCATTTGATCCACCTTACTTTTAGTTTTATTAAAAGCAACCGTGTATTTTTCTGGTTCTAATTCAAAGGGTATTGTGTATTCTTGAAATGTTCCTTGCACTTTTTTTTGTTGCATTTGAGGGCTAAAAAATACAGTGATGGAATAACGACCTGGGGGCAAAGGGCGGTGGTAGTATCCCCAAAAAATAAAAAATTTTCCTGCTTGGACTTCTACCATTTTTTGTCCAATTGTGTATTCACCCAGAGGATTTTGTCGCATGAAATTGATTCCTAAAATTGTTCCATCTGGGAATGTACATAATCCTTCTCCACGCCAACCTATGCTTTGCTCTTTTTGCACACGTTCTAATTTGCCAATCATCACTGTATAATTTGCAGGGGGTTGTGGCTGCTGTACTGTTGAAATTTCGGACAATGGAGTTTCAATACCAGGCTGCTTCGATGGTAAGTCCACCACAGGAACATCAGGCTTTGTTAAAAAAAGATCATCTTCAGGTTGTTGCGGCTTCATCTCAGGTTGTTGCGGCTTCATTTCAGGCTGTTGCGGCTCCATTTCAGGTTGAGGCCGTTGCGGTATCTCAGGCTGAGGTTCCGGCTTAATCTCAGGCTGAGGTTGCGGCTTCATTTTAGGTTGAGGTTGTTGCGGTATCCCAGGCTGTTGCGGCTTCATCTCAGGTTGTTGCGGCTTCATCTCAGGTTGTTGCGGCTTCATCTCAGGTTGAGGTCGTTGCGGTATCTCAGGGTCTTGTAATCGTTGTATCTTTTCTAATTCCTTTGATATAGCAGTATTTGATACAGGCTGGTTTGATCTGCTGATTTCTTCCAACGGCCCACGATGGACTAAATTATATAAAACACATACAATAAGGCATGTAATCATAGCACTGATGATCATTCGATATAAAAAGCTCATAAATGCTTCCTTGCCATTTTTTCAATATAATCTAAACATTTTCCTAATGCTCCACGGTTGGCAATCACAGATGCTTGTCCGCGTTGTCCCATAAGCTGGGCTTGTGCTGGGTTAGTCAAGCAAAACATTAC
>JAKLHB010000036.1:0-18527 GCA_022710345.1 Planctomycetota bacterium | reverse complement strand
CTTGTTGGAGTAGCAATTCAGCTTGCCTGCGGCAATTGCTAATGTATGGCCCAAAAAGGACAGGCTTTGCAAATGCAGCAGCTTCCATCAAATTATGTCCACCGACAGGGACAAATGTTCCACCCATGATCACGCAAGCGCTGATTGCATAAATTTTAGATAGCTCCCCATAAGTATCTAAAATGATAATCCGTTCAAGGCTTGCTTGTGGCAATTGTGAGCGCAAAGTATACTGATTTTTTTTTGTTTCTAACAACGATTTTATTTCTGGTAATCTATCTAAATGCCGGGGTGCAAGGATTAATGTGATCTCTTGGCTTTGTTGTTGTAGTTTTTGAAACATATCCAAGAGCATTGCTTCTTCACCATGATGCGTGCTGCCGGCAATCACAATAGGCGATTGGATGGGCAATAATTTTTTCCAAGCATCTATTTCTGCAGGTTGAAGCTCAGTCCTTAGCCCATCTAATTTAATATCACCACAGCATTCAACGTGGGTTGGATTTGCACCTAAAGCTAAAATGCGGGTTACATCTAACTGCGTTTGCATTAAAAAATAGGCATCTGCGAGTATATGTTGAAAGAAAAACTTCGCGAGTTTGTACCTGGGAAAAGAACGTTGTGAAATTCTTCCAGAAACAATCAACACAGGAATATGTGCTCGCTGGCATTCCCAGAATAAATTAGGCCAAATCTCAGTCTCAAATAAAATGAGCATACTTGGCTGTAATGCTCGAATGCTCTTGCGCACAAAAAAGAAAAAATCCAAAGGAGCGTATGCTATACAAGAGCACGGCCTTTTTTCTTCTGCAATATACCGGCCTCTTGAAGTAATCATGGTCAAAATTTGGGATGGTCCCAAACGCGCTTGGGTCTCTTTCATCAATGGCAATAAAGACAACACTTCACCCAAAGAAGAGCCATGAAACCAAAGCACAGGCTTATGGTCCCAAGTGATGGGATGAGAATAGCATGCCCAACGCTCTAAGATTGCTTGTGTTGGAATTTTTCTATGCTTGAGCCAATCTGGGATTTGGAATAGAATCCAAATGGGCAAAAAAATAAGCCATAAAGTATTATAAAAAAACTGCCAAAAGATACGCATCAAGGTAAATCCTTCTAAGACAAAGTAGCTTGCCTTTTATAGGCAGCGGCTAAAACTAGCATGACCAAATGATCTGGAATTGCATGAGGTGGAAAACTCTGGATGAGCATTTTATCTGGATTCGGACTTTGCACAATACGCTGCAATCGTTCTGCTAAAACAGGTACAGCATAGTTCCACAATTGCAGTTGATTGGTGCAAAACTGAGGGTGGTGTAGCAGTTGCATCAATTTTTTCCAACGATTTTCTGGAGTTTTTTGTGAATTCAGGAGAATCTCGACTTTTTCTGTCAACATATTTTTTAATTTATGGTGTACCACACCTAAAATCGTACGTTGGATCCGGGGTGCTAGAAAATTCAAACTTGTTTGCAACATCGTGAATGAAATCCGGTGATGCCCTCGCAAAAAAAGCACGATTAGATTAAAAATTGTAATTCCTGTTTTACTTAATTCAGCATCTTGTTTTAAGCGTTGTAAATATTTGAAAAGCCCATTGATATCATGAATATTGGCTAAATCTTGTGCCATCTTGATAAAGCCTTGCTTTTGTTCAAGAATCCTGGTCAAAGCATTTTTTAAATTGACTTCTCCTGTGCCAAGTTCCTGGTTGAGTATCTTGTGTAAATTTGCGCGATCTTGGCTAAAACTATGATATGCGTTTTGCACTTTCAGGATGATACCCAGGATTGGATGCTTGGTAACAAAGCTTTCGTCATACACAGGATTTTCGACCAAAATCCGACGCAAATCCATTTCAGTTTGACATAACTCCACAGTATGCCGAAATTGCTGGATATAGGGCTCTAATTCTTGTTCCAGACGAAGCTCAAGGAATTGTCTTAATGCTGCATTGAGTTCTGAAATATCACTGATATTGACCATCTGATCTAAGCTTTTTTCGTAAACTTGAATACCATAAGCAACAAAAACTTGTATACTGATAGGCGCGCTAATTCCTCTCTCGTATTTGAGGATATAGTCTTTGCATTTCATCAATGGATACTTATCTTGCGTCTTACCTCCAATCCGGCTCATCACTCCTTTGAGAATGCGAGGCAGGCTGCTAATAAACGCAGGCTTTAGTTCTGGGACAATAGCTTGCCGATATTGAGACAAAGTAAGCTTTTTAACAACAATATGTTGCAACAATTCTAATTGTTTTAGCAAACGTTGTTCACCCCAATCAGCATATTCTTGAATTTCTTCATTTTCGCTTACTTCAACAAGTTCAATCCCACCAATAGCTTTTGGATAATCAAATTCATCAAATAATTCATGTCGTACGGGAGAATCACTGGTTACGATGACCTCTTCTTCAATAGGCTGGGGTGTATCAATGGGGATATTGGTATCCACAACCTTTGTAATAGCAATGGATTTTGCTATATTAGGCGTACTTGTATCCGCAAGCTTTGTAACAGGCACAACATTCGTGGATGCTGGAGATGCATGGAAGCTACTAGCTTGTAATGGAACATGCTGCCTTGGCAAGCTTGGGGCTTGCTGTTCCATTGGCCCTGCTATTGGTATCTGTGCTGAGGTTAGTTGTTCTGGAGAACGTTGCTGCAGTGTAGTGGGCTTCTGCTGCGATGATATGGTCATGGATTCCTGTTGTGATGTTGTTGCAATTGGCTCTTGCTGTGACACACTAGATGGGGATTCTTGCTGTGGTGGAGCCATTGGCTCTGTCCAAGTCTCCACTGCCTCAAAATCTAATAAAGATATTGCTATGTCTAAGGATATGATATTGGGAATCGAACGCCATCGTGTGATGAGACGTTCTAATAACCCTTTGCGATGGAATGCAAAGATACGTTTAGCGATAAATTCACGCGCAGGTAATTCAAGATGAATCCCTGCGGCTTGCTTGGCTACCTGTAACAAAAAATCTCGGTTGGGCAAAATTTCATAAGCCTGGGCTACCGGCAATAATTGTCGTAAAAATACAACCATTTCTGCAAGTTGTTCTGGAGCGGAGATAGCGGATTTAAATTCTTCCATGGAACCAATACTTGGATTTGCCATAAAAGCTTTTCCTAAGTGGAAATAAACTAAAGATCAATGATATGTTTGCATTTTATCACAAAGATAAAAAATTTGCAAGTATGGCTTGACAACAGAGCTAGTTTTTGCAAAAATAAGTGAGATATTGTTTTGGAAGAAAGCACGCAGTCCATTCAGAAAGGAATTATTGTGGATCTACAAAAAATTACATTTCGCATCAATGGGCAGGTGTGGCAAGGCCAAGTGCATCCTATGAAAAGACTTTTAGACACTATCCGAGAAGATATAGGTCTAAAAGGCACCAAAGAAGGTTGTGGCGAAGGAGAATGTGGAGCATGCACAATTTTGTTGGATGGAATTCCTGTGATGAGTTGCATGGTCCCGACTTGCCAGGCAGATGGACACGAAATCACGACCATTGAGGGGCTGGAGTCCCAAGGGCAGTTACATGTTATGCAAAAGGCTTTTCTTCAAGAAGGAGGAGCCCAGTGTGGTATTTGCACGCCTGGAATGATTCTGAGCGCAACAGCGTATATGCAGCATCCTGAAATTGCTCAAACTTGGGCTAATGCACTTAGTGGAAATCTATGCCGTTGTACGGGTTATACAAAAATTCTGGCTGCCTGTTCTAGTGCTCAAAAAGATTCGTGCTGTCATCATTGCGATTCCAAGACAACCCCTGATTGCTAGGAAGATTCTATGAGAACGAACATCGCTGAATATTCCATGATTTCCTGTGGTTCACTAGTCCAAGCTTTGGAAGCTATGGATCAAACGCCAAATCCAATCCCATTTGCTGGCGGCACAGATTTGATGGTCTATCTCCATTTTGGAAAATTACCAATAGGAACCTACCTCAATCTCCATAGTGTCCCAGAATTACGCAGCAAAATTGAGATCACAGATCAAGAAGTCATATTGCATGGGTTAACCACATATATGGATGTGTATACCCATAGTTTTTTCAAATCAGAGATGCCTATTTTGCAGCAGGCAGCCAGTGTTGTGGGTGCCATTGGTATTCAAACTAGAGGAACCTGGGTAGGTAATATTGGCAATGCATCTCCTGCTGCAGATGGGGTGCCTGCGTTGATGCTTTATGATGCTGATCTGGTTTTAGCATCGCGACAAGGCCAACGACGTGTTTTTTTAGCAGACTATTATCAGGGTTACAAAAAAACAGTCCGTTTGCCCAATGAATTGATCCTGGAAATTCGTATTCCGCGTCAAAAGATAAATACAAACTCTTTTGTTTATTATAGAAAAGTTGGAGAGCGCAATGCACAGGCTATTTCCAAAGTTTTATTAGCCGCAAGACTAGAATTTTGGCCTAGCCAAACCATCAAAGACATCCGAATTGTGTATGGCAGTGTGATGCCTTATACATATCGTATGAAAAAGCTGGAACAACATTTGCTCAATCAACATATCACGCCGCAATTGATTGCTGAGGCTGTGCATTGGGTAGGACACGACCTAAAGCCGATTGATGATATTCGATCCAATGCAAAATATCGTCGTAAAGTTGCTCAGAACTTGATGGAAGAGTTTCTGACTCAAGCACAAGCCAACGTCGTCTTCTCGGAGGGAAAATAATGCACCGCTTGCTGTGGATCGTAGCATGTCTTGGATTGGCTTTTTGCGTAGGATGCCAAACTCCTGCCGAACGTCGAGCAGAAGCTTTATCACCCAAGACTTCACAAGAACGCTTGGCTATTTTAGCCCAAGATGAAGAAATGTCAGTGCGGATCAAAGTTGCCCAAAATTCAACTACTTCGAGCGATCTTTTGGCAACCATGATCCAAGATAAAGATGATTATGTGCGAGAAGCTGTAGCAGAACATACCAATACCCCAGGCTATAGTTTGGCCAAAATGGCCCAAGATAGCACCCTTCCCAATATGGTTAAGCTAGCAATCGCTGCTAATCCCAATACTCAGACCGACACATTGGAAAAATTAGCAGAAGATAAAGAATCAGATATTCGTAAAAAAGTAGCTATTCATCCTAGCACTAGCCTTGCAACATTAGAGAAATTAGCCAAAGATGAAGTTGTCCCTGTGCGAAGTGCTGTTGCTTCCAATTCCAATACTTCAAATGCTCTCTTGTTTCAATTAAGCCAAGATCCAGAAAAATGGGTCAGATTAGCCGTGGCCAATAATCCAAGTACTCCCTTTGATTGCCTCACACTTTTAAACCGCGACTCTGAGATAGAAGTACGACAAGCTGCTGCTAAGTCCCAAAAAAGATGGCTTGCCGATCCTGGCACACGGGCAGAAGACTTGGCTGCATTGACCAATGATCCAGATTTTGAAGTTCGGAGATTAGTTGCCAGCCATCCCAATTGTCCCGCTGCTAGCCTCATGATTTTAGCCAATGACAGTCGGTATGAAGTCAGGGCTGCTGTGGCACGAAACCCCAATACACCGCCAGACCAGCTAACCCAATTATTTCATGATCCGACTGCCGCTGTTCTAGCCCAACTCGCAGCTAATCCCAAGGCTACTCCAGATATGTTAGCAACCTTGGCCCAAGGCACAGCCGAACAACGGATGTGTGTTGGACAAAATCCAAGCACAAATCCAGCAATTTTAGCCAAGCTTGCATGGGATGCACATAAATCCGTGCGTCTTGCAGTAGCAAGCAATCCCAAAACCCCAAAGCCTGCTCTTGCCCATTTGGCTTTGGATAGCGAGAGCGAAGTACGCGCTGCAGCTATGCAAAATGCTCAGACTCCAAGCATAGATGAACTGCAACAGCAAGATAAAATCTTTCGAGAAACCTCGAAGTAAGAAATTGCCAAGGATGTCGCTGTGTGTTTACCAACATCCTTGGCAAGCACATTTCGCACCTTACATGAAGAACCACGGATTCACACGGATAAAAATTATATGGCTAACTTTTTAAGTTAGTCCTTTGCATAAAGCACATTTTGCACCTTACATGAAGAATAGAATTATCATATAAATAAGATACGCGCTGCAAGCAAGGTTTTTTGCCGCGAAGCGGTGTAGGAATAAAGCCTGGGGTTTTTAACCCCAGGTCCTGTCGGCTCTTATCGTGTCCTGATGGGACACAGGAACCCCTGGCATTCTATCAAAGAAAACTTTTATTTCCGAGCGAATTTTTTTTAACGGTTTTTTGCCGCGAAGCGGTTTGGGAATAAAGCCTGGAGTTTTTAACCCCAGGTCCTGTCGGCTCTTATCGTGTCCTGACGGGACACAGGAAAACATAGAACTATCGTATAAATAAGATACGCGCTGCAAGCAAGGTTTTTTGCCGCGAAGCGGTGTAGGAATAAAGCCTGGGGTTTTTAACCCCAGGTCCTGTCGGCTCTTATCGTGTCCTGATGGGACACAGGAACCCCTGGCATTCTATCAAAGAAAACTTTTATTTCCGAGCGAATTTTTTTTATTTGTATAAAGGAAATGCAATGGGCAGTGTTGAATTTGGTGCTCGCCAAGCTGTGCAGAACTGCATGAAGATTCAGCCAAATGAGCGAGTGCTTATTATTACAGATCATGCTACCTATGAAATTGCTCAATTAGTAAAGCATGAAATCGAGGTTATTTCACCAGGAAATGTCATTATTTTGTGGATGGAAGATTTCGGCCCTCGTCCAGATGCACCAGATGCAGTGGTGCAATCTTTGAAGTTTCCTGCTATGCTAACTCAGGAATTCCAGAAAGCTGATGTGAGTTTTTATATGGCTGCTGGCAAAAAAGGTGAATTACAAAGCTTTCGTATCCCAATGTTTCATGCCATTCACACAAATCCACGACTTCGACATGCGCATATGCCGAACATCACAGTGCAGTTGATGGAGACTGGGATGTCTGTGGATTATGCCGCGGTGCAACGTTTGTCGGCTGCTGTCTATGAAATATGCCATCGCGCAAAAAAAATCCATGTTAGCACAGCAGCAGGCACTGATTTCACAGCATATTTCAATCCAGAATGGCGTTGGATCATCAGCGATGGGAATATTAAGCCTGGGGAATGGAGTAATTTACCGGATGGGGAGGTCTTTACCTGTGTAGGCCATATTCCAGAAGGTACATTAGTGGTGGATGGTATTTTGGGAGATTTTTTTAGTGAAAAATATGGTTTGCTAAAAGAAAATCCGCTGATTGTGCAGATCAAAAATTCTCGTATCTCAAATTTAGATTGCAAACGGAAAGATTTGTTGCAAGAATTTCAAGAACGCACTGAATTAGATGAACATGCAAATCGAATCGGAGAATTTGCAATAGGCACCAACATTGGGCTGACAGAGTTTGTTGGCAACCTCTTGCAAGATGAAAAATTTCCAGGTGTACATGTTGCATTTGGGCATGGTTATCCAGAAAAAACAGGCAGCAATTGGTATAGCGATGGCCATATTGATGCAGTTCTGGCTAAGACCAATATTGTGATAGATGGTCAAGAGATCATGCGAGACGGCCATTTTTTGATCCAGTTTTAAATAAATTCGTCCAGCAAAAAACCTCGAAGTATGCAATATCTTCGAGGTTTTTGTATTATTGCCTACATTGCGTAAGGATAAGATTAAGGCCATTTGTAATGCCGAGCAAACTGCCAATTCAGCAGCGCCCCAAACAGCATGCAAAGGGAAATTGAGTACTTTGCAGAGTTGAGTTGCAGGCTAGAACCCGTTCGACAGCATCTGCTGCAATTGGCGGAAGATATCAATGCTGTCTGTAATGCCGTCAGTTTGCTGCAATTGGAGGAATGGGGCAATGCTGTCTGTAATGCGAAGCAACCTGCCAATTCAGCAGCGCCGCGACACCATGCAAAGGAAAATTGAGTACTTTGCAGAGTTGAGTTGCAGGCTAGAACCCGTTCGACAGCGTCTGCTGCAATTGGCGGAAGTGCGCAATGTTGTTTGCTGAAATTAACGGAAGTGCGCAATGCTGTCTGTAATGCGAAGCAACCTGCCAATTCAGCAGCGCCCCAAACAGCATGCAAAGGGAAATTGAGTACTTTGCAGAGTTGAGTTGCAGGATAGAACCCGTTCGACAGCGTCTGCTGCAATTGGCGGAAGATATCAATGCTGTCTGTAATGCCGTCATTTTGCTGCAATTGGAGGAATGGGGCAATGCTGTCTGTAATGCGAAGCAACCTGCCAATTCAGCAGCGCCCCAAACAGCATGCAAAGGGAAATTGAGTACTTTGCAGAGTTGAGTTGCAGGCTAGAACCCGTTCGACAGCGTCTGCTGCAATTGGCGGAATAGAGCAAGTCTTTTTTTTAATGCCCTATTACTCTTCGACGGCAAAGATATAGCCATCTTGTGTTGCCAGGTAGCCAATGTTGTCTTGAATATTAGTGACGAATAAATCAAATTCAGAAATCGAAAACTTTGTACCCGGCTCTCCAGATTTAATGGCGCTCAATTGTTTATCTTTTTGAATAATCCAATCATGTTGCTTACCAGAGAACAGAAGCAGCAAGCCATTTTCCAATGACCAGCGCTGTTGTCCATTGGCTGTATTGAGCACGTAAAACGTGGTGTTATCATCCACAGTGTGAGATACTAAATAGAGGTTGGCTCCTAAAATGAATGGATTTCCACGTATCTCTCCACCGCTTTCAAATTTCCATTGTAATTGCCAAGGAGCCATTAGACTCATTTTACTGAAGCTGAGGCAATATAAATTGTAGTCTCGAGACCCAACATACAAAAAAGGTGGATTGGTCTGTGCAACTACACCAGCGCTGTTTGGACCACGTGTTATGTAACGGCTGTCTTCTTCTTGCTTAGCAGCAGAAAATCCTGTTTCAGCTTTGATGCTATAAATTCTTTCATCTGTAGCCGCAAAAAAGAGAATATCATCCATAATCGCAGGCTGGCCTTGAACATAGCCATCAATTCTATAACGCCATGCTTGTTCACCAGCTTCATGTTTATCTTCGCCTTCTTTTTTGTCTTCTCGATACAGAGCATAAACAAAGTGATTCCAGGCACCCATATAGATATACTTGTCATTAGCCACTGCTGGCGAGCAAGGGATAAAACTCAGATCTCTCTTGACAAGCAAGCTTCCTGTTTTTTTATCTAAGATTTGTAATCTTGCCCGAGTGATGAGGTAGATTTTATCTTTGAATACCAAAGGCTTAAAATCTAGCGCAGCACCCATACTCAATGCCCACAAAGGCACACCAGTCTTACGGTCTAAAGCAAATAATTGCTGCTTGTCTGTTTCTACAAACAACTGTTCATCACCAATATAAAGCCCGATAATTTGATCTTTGCTAAGATGATGGTGCCAAACTTCATGCAATGTTGTAGCTTGCAATTGATTGCGTAATGCTTCCAGGCGTGGAAGTGGTTTGGCCTCTGCTGCTACTGGCGTTTCTGCTTGGGGAGTTGTTTTTTTCTCAGGTTGTGGTTTGGGTGTTTCTTGAGGCTTTGTTTTGCAGCAAAGTGTCCAATCATTGCAACTGCATAAAAAGAAACTTGCTATCAACAAAACCATCATGACAATTCGCCAATTCATAAAAATTTCCTTCCATCAATGGACACAACTTCTGATGTAATGCATCAGATGATAACTGGTTTTGGCAAAAAGCTGAAACAAATACTGTAAAAAGTCATAGCCGAGTTTGGCTATCTATGTTGCTCATCCATACGCCGTGCGCCTTCCATGAGCAAGAATTCTACAGGATGGTTCATACTAAGCTGAGGAGGAGATTGCAGTTCAAACGTAAACGTACCTTTTTGTTCATAAAGTACTGAATAAAAAGCCTCTTCGCCAACTAATCCTCCTGATTCACAGTGAACTACCAGACCTTTTTGTAAAAATACTTTGCTAAGAAAGCTTCCTTGAATAATCAAACAACCACTCTTTTCTTCCATAGCTAAAATTTGGAATACCTGCCAAATGCTGATGTATGCCAGATTGCCATAGAAAACTGAATCACTCGGAGCTCCTATGGGAGAAACACGCTGAAGTGACTCTTTAAGATCCAAACGTTGCGAAGATTCATCATCTTGAACAGCAAAAATATCCTGACGATTCGAACGTTCTACTTCTTCGTCATCTTGGCTGCAGCATGGCACTTCTTTTTGAAGCGCATGATGCCTGGCAATATGAAAGATTCCTTTTAAATAACAAGAACGTTTTCCTTTTTTTAAGAATTGGGAGGATGTTTCCAAAATCTTGAGCATGGAGAATGCGGCTGATATTTTTTGCTCATGCGTTAACTTTTTTTGGAGTGCATGTAAGAACAATGCTAGCATACGCAAGACAAAATAAAAAACTTTACATGGCTGTTTTTGAAGAAGCAAAGTTTCTGCAAACGTTAAGTGTAGGTTTCCCCAATGCGATTGTTCAGACTTAAACAAAACCAAAACATAAATTTTATGCTGCAAAATTTCAAATAAATTTTGATAAACAGGCTCATTTTGAGCTTGCATTTTGATTGCTTCTTCTTGAATGCGTTTCAATGCCTTATGGCAATAATGAGGTAAATCTAAATCAGGACAAAGTTCCATAAGTTCATAAATGGCTTTTTCTAAAATACTTTGAGCCACATCTAACACCATTGGTACCTGCTGGATGCAAGTTCTAGAAGTTGTCCCCGTATCTGCCGGGTTTATTCTGCTAGAACTCCCAATTTTGCTAGAACTTCCAATTTGGGATGTGCTTGCACCTTTTGGGGCAGGAGTAGGCTCTTTAGGCTTCATTGGAGGAGCAACAGGCATATTGATGCGAAATTTTTTTGATTCTGGGCTTGCTACTTCCACAATTGGGCGATCTTGTATTTTTGCAGCATTTTGTGAATATAATTTATTGGTAGCATTAGGGTTTTGTGCGGGAGATACGACGGACGATGAGATGGGAGATGATGGCAACGAAGACTCTCTATGCACCGTTTGCTCACTAGGCTTGGTTTTTAGTGGAACGGTAGCTCCCTGTTTTTGTTGCATTAATTGCATGTATTTTGCTCGAAGCTCCTGCATTTTTGCAGATGACATTTGCATAGGGCTTGCTTGTTCTACGTCGGAGTCAGGAGAATGAATATCTCCTGGGGGATCGCTCATCATTCGGATGCATCTCCTTTAGAAAAAACTACTTGGATTGCCAGAAAAGTTATTTGGTATGAAACCTTTAGATTAATTTAAGAGCTTATCTGACAAATTATTAACTCATGATTTATCTTAAGATCTCTGGGCAAGCCAACGCCGCAGATTCTGCTTACATCTATAATAAACTAAATCTACCATATCTTTGATCATTTTACAAGGCATTTATAGAGAATTTTTCAAGATATGTCCTTGACAAAATTTATGATTTTGGGATAATATTTCCATCACCAAGTTGCTCAGTTGGCAATTAGGTAATTTGCTGCACATTAAACTTCTTCTTTCTCAAGGGGTCGTTCATTTTTTTATGAAGCAATTTATCGCAAACGTAGGTGCTCAAATTATGGATGCAGTTTACGGTGCTGGATATACAGTGAATATATTTTTTGCTGCTGTTTATTGGCTGAAAGCAATTATTAAACGGCATCGTGTTATTTTTCAGCAATGCTATATTTGTGGAGTACAAAGCTTACCTGTCACATTAATTGTAGGTGTTTTTACAGGAATGATTTTATCCTTCCAAACAGGCATTGTATTCCGAGACTACCACCTGGAAGATTATTTAGGGCTGGTGGTTTTAGTATCCATGTGCAAAGAGGTAGGCCCATTTATGACAGCGTTCATTTTAGCAGGCCGTGTTGGGTCGGCTATGGCAGCAGAATTGGGCACTATGCGTGTTTCTGAAGAAATTGATGCTTTAGAAGTCATGTCCATTAATCCAGTGGACTTTTTAGTCATGCCTAGAATCTTAGCACTTGCTCTTGTCGCACCTATACTCACGGCTTATGCTAATTTTGTAGGTGTACTCGGCGGAGCTGTGGTGGCTCAGTATCAAGTTGGTGTTGATTATGCTGTTTATTTTAACAACGTAATCAATTACATGAGCCTGAGCGACCTTACTTTAATCTATGGTGGCCTTTTTAAAGGTATGATTTTTGGCATCATCATCGCTGTTGTCGGATGCTCGAGCGGGCTACGCGCTGAAAATGGAGCAGAAGGAGTTGGTGCAGCAGCCCGCAACACAGTTGTCAAAGCATTTTTATTGATTCTTATGTTTAACTATTTTATGTCAAGTATCATTGAAAAGCTATTTAGTAGTGGATACTAAACAATTTAAGAAATTATAGAAAAAGTCATTGCCTCTTGCCCAAAATTTTGCTATAATGTACCCATACCTACGCCGAGTGCTAAACTTAGCAATTTTGCATGTATTCATGTTCTTTTTTAATCGGTGGAAAAACCAATGGAAATTGTAATCAATGATCTAGGACAGCTACGCAAACAAATCAAAGTTGCTGTTCCTCTTGAAGAAATTCAAAAGAAATATCAAGACAAACTTAGCTATGTCCAAAAAAATATCCAAATTCGCGGTTTTCGTCCAGGAAAGATTCCTGCTAGAGTAGTTCAGTTAAAGTTCGGACAGGCCATGAACGCGGAAGTCAAAGCTGAACTATTGCATGAAATCTTTGAAAAATTGGAAACTGAGCATAAAATCCGCATATTGGGTGAACCAAACCTTCCTAAAGAATGGAATGTTACCGCAGATGCGCCAGCCACTTTAGAATTTACAGTAGATAGCCAGCCCAATTTTGAGCTTGCACAATACAAAGGCCTTGAAGTCAAGCAAACTGAAGTCCAAATTTCCGAAGAAGAATTAACAGAACATTTGAATCTTCTACGGCGTAGCAAAGGTACCCTCATGGTGGTGGAAAATGAACCCACCCAAGAAGAAGATTTCTTGATTGCTGATGTGCTGATCACAGTTGGCGAAACCAAAATTTGGGAAAAAGCCAATAGCAATATCAATGTTGCAGATACTTCTCTCTATGGGCTTGCAATTCCTAAAGATAAGCTCGTTGGCCGAAAAGTTGGAGAAGCAGTAGAATTTACGCTTCCAATCCCAGCAGACTATGAAATTGAAGAACATCGAGGCAAAGAAGCCAAAATTAGCTTTAAAGTCCAAGAAATTAAACGGCTTAAACTCGCAGACCTGGATGATACTTTTGCGGTCAATTTAGGATGTACCAATTTGGACGATCTCAAAGGCAGACTTCGCGAGCAAATGTTAAGCGATAAGAAAACCCACCAAGAAGTCCAAACAGAAGAAGAATTGCTCGAACGACTTTTAACCAATCTAAATGTGGAATTGCCCGAGGCCTTTATTGCAGACCGTGTGGCTCATGCAAAAGAACATTTTGAAAAGCATAAAAAAGAGCAGGGTGAAACTGATATTGAAGCAAAATGGAAAGAAGAAGAACCCAAGCTTTATCAAGAATGGCGCGAACGCGTAAAAGAATTTTTCCTCATTAGCCGCATTGTAGAAATTGAAAAAGTATCAGTGACCGAAGAAGATTTGAACGAATACTTTCACCAAATGTCCTGGCAGCTCCATCGTTGGCCCAATGAAATCCGCAATCAATATGAGCAATTGGACATGATGGACGAAGTTAAGTACGAAGTGCGTAAACGAAAAGTCATGAGTATTTTGCGAGAAAATGCAAAATACATCAGTTAGTCCATCGGCTTGATCACCACAAAGACACAAAGCAAAATTTTAAATGAGTGATTTGTGTTTTTGTGGTAGTGATATCCTGATGATAACGTTTTTTTGTGGGAACATAGTAGCCTGGCAAGTGCAGATTGTCATTGCCTGAACACCCGATGTCCCTACAGCTTAAAATGATCATCGTTCGTATTCGGACGTAGGGACGGCCGGCTGGTCGCCCCTACATGCGCATAAGCAATGCTTTCTGTTATGCGTGCTGAGAATGATCGTCAAACAACAAGCGACTGATGAACTCTACACTTGCCAGAACACAGTGGCTCCCAAAAATCCGTTAGAATCAGTAATTTTCAACTCAGATTTTTTTCAAAGGTGAAACAATGGCTTGGAATTATTTAGTTCCGACAGTGATTGAACAAACTGGACGTGGAGAAAGAGCATACGATATATTCTCCAGGCTACTCAAAGATCGCATCATCTTTCTTGGCTCTGCAATTGATGACTATGTTGCCAACTTAGTAGTAGCACAGATGCTGTTTTTGCAAATGGAGAACAAAAAGCAAGAAATCAGCTTGTACATCAATTCGCCCGGAGGTGACATCACAGCCGGAATGGCAATTTATGACACCATGCAATTTGTGCAATGCGATGTAGCAACCTATTGCATAGGCCAGGCATCCAGTTTAGGTGCCGTACTACTTGCTGCAGGCACAAAAGGCAAACGATATGCTCTTTTCAATGCTCGCATCATGCTCCATCAACCTTGGGGTGGCGCACGTGGTTCTGCTAAAGATATTTTGATTCATGCAGAAGAAATTTTAAAATTGAAAAATAGTTTAGCAAAAATATTAGCGAATCACACAGGTAGGGACGTAAAGGAAATTACTCGAGATTGCGACCGCGATTTCTATATGTCTGCTGAAGAAGCACAAAAATACGGGATTGTAGATGAAGTTGTTAAAGGCAAAGAGCACAGCAAAGACAAAGAAAAGGCATAACAAGAGGATGCGGCAATACCTTGCCCAAGGTCAGATTGCCGCATAAAATCTGTGAAAAAAAATAGTACCAAACAATGGGGCGTTTTTTTTCTCTTGGTCTGTGCAATTCCTTTTATCTTGCGCCGTCCACTCGGAGATGCTGTTTTTTGGCATCTTGGAGCTGGACGGTCTCTTTTATACCACAGCTTTGGACCCGGTTTATGGGCTGATTGGATGATGCCAGCTTATTTCTATTGCACCTGGGCAAGTGATCTAGTCCTAGAAATTATCTCTATGATTGTAGGCATTCGTCATCTTTGGTGCTTAGTGCCAATCTTGGTGGTATCCTTGACAACCTGGCTTTTTGGGCAAACCAAGAGTGTCTTCTGCTCAGTTTTGTTCATTTGCTTGACATTTCCATTTTATGAAGTCGGGCCTACCTTATTTGCCGTCGCTTATTCTACATTTTTTTGTGTATGCTTGTCTCTGCAGCAGCCCGAACGCAGGATTGGGAACTTGCTTTTGATTGTTGCGCTATGGGCTAATTTCCACCCTTCCTTTATTGCAGGATGCTTGAGCTTGATTTTGCTTTGGGTTTATCCCCAAAGCGCTACCAAAAAACTAAACTGGCCTTCAATATCCCAGCCTTGGGTTGCTTTAGCACCGTGGCTTATTTTGCTTTGCTTCTGGCCTTGGTTGATGATTCCGCTGGCTTTGACCATCCTGCCCAGTGCCTGGACATATATCACTCAGCGAATTTCAAGCTTAAGAGCAACCTCTTTATACGATCACGGAGTGGGATGCTTTATCTTTGCGATTTTGTGCGTGATTTCCCTGCAAACAGGGAATGCCCGTATGCCTTGGAAATATGATATTGCACCAGAGCAACACCCATTGGATGCCGCAAAATTTTATGCTAACCTTGCATATCCAGCCCGCGTTCTCTATGATCCTAGCCTGGGGCCCTATTTATTTTGGGCAAGCAAAAATCCTAGTTTTTGGGAAGCGCACAGTAGAGCAGAGACACTCGCTACTGAAATGCGTCGAATCCGCAAAAAAACTAGCCTGGCTATGGATACCCTGCGGCATGCCAATATAGGATTATGCATCCTGGATCATAGGATTCCAGGCAGTGAAGCATTACTTCATTGGCTTCAAGAGCAAAATGAATGGCATTTGGTCTATTGTGATGCAATTGCTGTCATTTTTATCCAGGCTAGGCCAGAGCCAAGGGTTTTGGAAATTGTAAATCAATATAGAATCACGGATGATGCTGAAAATCCAAAGCTAGATGTTTCTACATCCACTCCGCCCATACAAGCATGCATCCAACGCAGTCGGGCTTATTTGAGCCTTCAGATGCCCCAACGCACCCAAGCCGACCTATCGCAAATAGCCCAATATCCAGCATACAACGATATTGCTTGCTTAATCCAAGGAAAAATCAGCCTTTTGCAAGGCGATTTCCAAACAGCGATCACGCATTTTCAGGAATCTTGGAAGCACAATCCACATAGCGTAGAAACATTGGCATTTTGGATAGAAGCACTCTTACGCGGGAATACCCAAGACTATTTTCAACAAGCTGTGGGCTTGATTTCCTTAGCCCCGCAAGCCCTAGATCCCAAAGCTGAAGCAACGATTTTATTTTGGTTTCAGGCCAGCCAAGCATATTATTTGATCGGACAAAAACGTACGGCCAAAACCTTTCTGGAAAAAATTCAAGCCATTGACCCAATGCATGAAGCGTCAGAAGCCTTTTTGACGCAAATCAACAAAGAACTCCGGAAAGAAAATATCCAACAAGACATAGAGCGAAGCAAATCCCTGATCCAGCAAAAGAAATATATGGAAGCTCTCGATCTTTTGAAATCAATCATTGATGCTGATCCCAAAGCCATAGAAGCCTATTTAGAAATAGGCAAAATAGAGATGCAGCAGCAAAATTTTGCCCAAGCTGCCCAGATATTCAGAGAAATTTTAGCCATGTCTCCGAATCATTTGCTTGCGCAATGCAAGCTTGCCATTGCGTTAGCAGCGCTTGGAGAATGGCAAACTTCCTTAAAAATCTTAGAACCTTTAGAAAAAGCTAATCCTGACCGATATGAAATTCGGGAGGCTTTGTTCATCGCAGATCAAGCCGCAATTGAACAATTGATCGCACAACTGAGCCGACATTTTTCTTATCCACAGCTCATTCAACTCACTGATATTTTAACCAGGCGTGAACAATTCCAAACAGCCATTGATGTATGGGAAAAATGTCAGAGATATATTTTTGTACCTGGTAACTCGGATGCTCCTATTCGATTGGCTAAGCTGTATTTTGAACAGGGCAAATATTATTTGAATCAAAAGAATGTCACCTTGGCTCTGCAATTGCTACAACATAGCCTTAAACTTGATCCAGATTTTTTCGATTGCCATTTATTGCTGGCAACTTTAGCCCTCAAGCTCAAAGATTGGCCTGCTGCAACGCAGCATTTCCAAGCAATGCGCAGAATCGCACCACTCGATATTCGTGCATCAGAAGGGCTAGCTCTTGTAGAATTAGGCCAGGGGCTGCATTTACAATTGACTGGCCAATATCAAGAAGCCGTGAGCAAATTCGCCGAATATCTCAAACAAGCTCCGCAAAGCGAAGATAAGGACAGCATTAGCCAATGGATCCAGAATCTCCAGCGTATGAACCAAATCTTGACACAACAAGAACAACGAAAGTCCTTATTTCAAGAAGCTGCCCAAGCCATGCAATCCCAAGATTGGCAAAAAGCCATCGAATTATGGACTAAAGTGCTTGAATACGATCCCAATCTAGCTCAGGCTAGGTTCAACCGCAGCCAATGCCACAGCCATCTCAACCAATGGGACCTCGCAAAACAAGACCTGCTCCAAACCATCGCGCTCCAGCCCGATTTTCCAGAAGCCCATCTGAATCTAGGCCATGCCTACTATCTTGAAGGAAATGCAGCATTGGCCAAACAGCATCTACAAAAATATTTAGACTTAGCACCTCATGGAGAACACGCAGCCACCATTCGTGGTGTCTTACAAAGTTTAGAAAAATAAAGGAAATACAGCGTTGGCCAAACAACATCTCCAAAAATATTTAGACTTAGCCCCTCATGGCATCTTACAAAGTTTAGAAAAATAAAGGAGTTTATGAAATGGAAAAACCGCGTCTTAGTTTTTGGCAAATTTGGAACATGAGTTTTGGATTTTTAGGTATTCAAATCGGGTTTGCGCTACAAAATGCCAATGTGAGCCGTATTTTCCAAACCTTGGGTGCAGAGATAGACTCGCTTCCCATTCTATGGATTGCCGCCCCCACCACTGGCCTCATTGTTCAGCCGATCATTGGGTATATGAGTGACCGCACTTGGTGCTTCTTAGGCCGTCGCCGTCCTTATTTCTTTATCGGCGCTATCTTAGCATCCCTCGCACTTTTTATCATGCCCAATTCTTCTTTCCTTTGGATTGCAGCAGGAATGTTGTGGATTTTAGATGCTTCCATCAATATTTCCATGGAACCATTCCGTGCCTTGGTTGCTGATCTACTTCCATCTGACCAAAGAACAATGGGCTTTGCTGTCCAAAGCTTCCTGATTGGAACAGGTGCTGTTGCTGCATCTTGCCTACCCTACGCTTTTGCAAATTGGTTTAATGTCCCCAACACTGCGCCAGAGGGCCAAGTTCCTCCATCCGTGATGTATTCTTTTTACATTGGAGGCATCGTATTTTTTAGCGCAGTGGCGTGGACTGTCTACTCCACCAAAGAATATCCACCAGAAAACCTCGAAGAATTCAAAAAAGAAAAAGCCGACAAGATAGGTTTTAAAGACGGAATCC
>JAKLHB010000359.1 GCA_022710345.1 Planctomycetota bacterium | reverse complement strand
CAAATTAAAAGAAAGAATGCTGTGCATGAAGTGCGGATTTCCATCGGCTAAGGAATACAGCTCATCTTCTATTCCATCAAACACCTCAATATCCAACGCTTTTATGGTTCGACGGATCAATTCTTTGCTATCTTTCTCTTCCAATGCATCAAATTTAATTTTATCCACACGATATTCAAATGCTGGCGGCAGTGCTTCTTCCATCCGCGTCGTCAATCCTGATCCACTCAGCAAAAGGAATATCTTTTCATTGCAATGATATTCACCCAACATCGGGATACAATTGTATTCTTCTCCATTTTCATCCACAAACGATCGGCCTACTTCCTGGTATTCGTCCAGCATGATCACTGGCGATAGGTCAAATCGTCTTTTCATTGCAAGAGTCAGATCTATAGAACGTTGCATCATGGTATATAATGGCATGGAAATACCAGGCACATACCAATTTGCAATCAATTGATGAAAGGGTTCGTAATACCGTTCTTTGAGTTCTGCGGGCAATTCCTCTAATGTAGAAAAAAGTTCTTGAATATCTGTATTATTCACTAATTTAACATTTTGTGTCAAAAATCCCAATGCTTGGCTTAAAAAAACAATCATCATTCTCTCAGCCACCTGGACAACTGACTTTTTACTGCCTTCTTTCTCATCCAGGTTCATGAATGAATAGAAAAATGGGATTACTTTATTGGATGTGCTGAATAAATAGTCATAATATCGCTTAAGAAATGTGGTTTTTCCCATTTTTCTCATGCCAATCAACGCAGTGTGCCATCCATTTGCCCGGTTCGATTCAATGGCTCGAAACATGGCTTTTCGGCCGACAAACGTAAATGAAGGTAATGATGTACAAGCTTCTCTTGAAAGAACATACGGCACATCCTCACCCCAGCCAGATATTTTTTTGGTGCGAGGAATAACCGGCCGCTGGCCAATGTATAACCTGGCCTTGCTATGCTTTTGGATATATTTTTTCACATCTGGACTTTGGACATACCTCGCGAGCTGGGTATTTGCAAACGCCGATTTTTTTGGCTTACCTGGCATCAGGTCCTGATAATACATGATCGTTGGTTTGGACACGGTTTTTCTACGCGAGGCTGATGTTTTAGATTTTACAGGAGATGCTTTTCTGGCCGTAGAAGTGTCGGATATCGCAGCCTTTGAGGTTGATGTTTTGACTTTGGATGGGGTGGATTCTTTGGGCTTTGAGGTTGCTTTTTTGCTTTTGGACGTAGTTGATTCTTTTTGCTTTGGGGTTGCTTTCTTTGCCTTAGACTCTTTGGGCTTTGGACTTGCTTTTTTTCCTTTGGGCGTAGTTGATCTTTTGGTCTTTATGGTTGCTTTTTTTGCGTTGGGTTTCCTTGATTTTTTTTGCGTTGGCTTTGATTTTTTGGTTGCTAATTTTTTGGTCGCTGATGTGGGTTTTGGCAGATATTGATGATCATTGGCAGAAGCTTGCTTCGACATGGTTGGACTCCTTTGTTGAGTTAGGATGAGAGAAAGGACAATGAAGAAAATTATAACTCTTTTGGGAAAGAAAGAAAGAAAATTTGGGAATTTTTCTATCCTATAAAAAAACCAGCCAATGATGTTCGCTTTCGCTACCAATCACGGCTGGCCACGTCTTCATTTGTCTGCATGATTTGCAGCTCAGGATTGTGATCTATATCATCAGAATTGTTTGTCCAATCATGAGACTTTTTTTATTCTGTGGAGTTTCAGCCCAAAAACACAAACCTAAAACCCACAATTTTTGTTAAGGTTGTCCGGGTCCGTGTTGTTGCGGTTCTCAGAGCAGTGCTTTTTTGAGGCCTCGTATGTTAGCTTCTGCCCTAGTTGACGCGAGATGAGCTATTGAATCACAACCCAAATTATATTCTACAAATCCAGACTGTTTTTTTCAAGAAAAATTTTTCAAATTTTTCACATAATGATAATAATTTTCGTATGCCAAAAAATTGATCGTATGCTCCATTCGCATATAAATTTGCTAAATACATAATAAAAATAAAATATATGGAAAATTTAATTAGTGAGATTCATAGCCTTTTAGTTTTCCACGCGGAGCAATTAGTTTAAAATATTCTGGGATAATGGAATAGGACTCGCCATCTACTTCAAAATGAATTTGTCCATTTTGGGTTTGCAACTGTACGCCAGAAAGTGTGAGGGTTTGGAGTACGGTTTGTTGCCAATAGGCCCAATCCCTGGACGCAATGGGGATCACAGTGCCAGATGTATATTGGTGCGGGTCGAGGCGGTTTTTAGGGTCAAAGAAAAGCATTTTACCACGAGAAGCCCCGCCTAAAAGTTTGGTACCTCGATATGGGCGTGGCTGGAGTCGCAATTTGCCTTGTGGGTCAAAATATAGGCCGCCAAAGAAGAAATCGCCGCCCATCAAGGATTCGCCTGCGTATTTACTTGCGCTTCCTAAAACATGGACTTTGAGGCCCTGGCCACGAGTGTCATTCACTGAATTGGTCCAAGAACGATCCACAATATTGCCCAAGATATAGACATGTCCACCTTTGGAAGCATAGCCGCACACTTTGCCTGCATTGCCAAAGATTTGCAACAATCCGTGGTGCATGCACATGGCTGTGAAGTTTTGGCTATCACCATGCACGCGCAAGGTCCCGCCTTGCATGAATGCTCCCAGATATTCGCCTGGAACACCGTATACATCTATCACTACATCATCTGCATCCGAGGTTCCCATCACTGCAGTAGAGATAAGGCGATGGCCATTGACTCTGTATAAGATGAATTTACGCCATCCTAGGGCATAAGCCTTGGCAAGGGAACTGGTCAGGCTATATTGAGGATGGATGCCTTCTGGCTCAAATCCCTGTGCATGCAGGATCAGGATATCTGCCGCAGGATTTTCTGGTTTTGCTGGAATTGGATTTTGAATTGCACAATGATGATAATTCGGATGAATTTGTTGGCAGCGTGACAGAAGTTCGTATAAAATAGTGCGCGTGATGTCGAGCAACGAGCTTTTGGCTTTGTTGCCTGTGTCCATGGTTTTGAGGTAATCCAGGAAATAGGTAAAGGTAGCAATCACAGGGGTTAAATTTTCTGCGTTTGCTTCTGCTGCTAATGTGGCCAAAGCATAGCGATAGGTTGCAAAATCCCAATGAGGCAACTCTTGGCGGATATAATTTGGCCAGTTTTCTGGAGAACCTTTGAGCTTTTGGCTTACTTCAATGGCATTGGACGGTGCTTGCAATGGCGTATGTCGAATGCTATAGTGTTGTCCAAAATCAGGGAGTTCAATCGGGCATCCATAGCGATCTATAAATTCAACGTGGGTGATTTCGCCGCTATCGTTGTAATGATACCGGCTGATCATGCCGCTGGTGACAAAGGTCCAATCTGGTGCTGCGCCTTGGATAATGCCTTCTTCATCTAAAAGAGCCATCATCTGCATCAATGCCTGTTCCTCAGAGGCGATCATGCAAAATACGCGCTTTTTGCCTTGGGCTTGATCTTGCCAAAATGCCGTTGTATTGGGACGCAAGTCCGCAGGGTCTTTGAGATCAACACGTTCGGTAATTTTTTGATTTGGGAAATGCCTCAAGCACAGGTATTGATATGGGCCATCTGGACTTGAAGTAAATTCGACCCGTTGCACTTCTTCTAAAGATTTGCGCTCTTTGGGATCAATCAATTCCAAATCATCGCCTGTTGTTGGGGAAAAGCTTTCAAATAAGGCCCAATCAGGATATTCCAATTGCTCGGCCACGAGCTGGAACTTCAATGCTGCGACTTCTGTGTCTGTGGTGGCTAGAGGAGATAACCCAAATTGTTCCACGCGCTGTTTTAAAGCTTCATAATTGGTGGTTTCACCATTGTGGGTCAGAGCAGTATGCAGTTTGGCAAATGGATGTGCGTTCATCTGTTCCACAATCGAGCCTGTTGCCAGTCGAATATGGATGATGTTGTTGGGCGCTGTTGGCGTAAGCCATGGAATTTCGCGGCCAGCAGTTTTCCACACAGCCATATTTTTGCCATTCGACATCACGGCTGCAATTTTTCTGGTTCGGAATGCGTATTTGCCATGATGCTCAATCACTCGATATTGCTGGATGAATTGCCATAACAATTGAAGATATAAGGCACCGTATTGAGCCAAATGCTCTATGGACAATGGATCGCCTGAGCAAAGGATCGCGATTGCATTTGCATCCTGCACGTGTTGCTGGACAAATGGTTGCCATACATTCGGTTGGATTTGCCACACATATAAGCATTGGGTCAATTGATTGCCATGGTGATAGACAAAGAGGTCTTCGGCCTTGCTTAATAATTCAGGGTTTTGGGCAAAATTTACTGCATTCGCTTGTGGGAAAAATTCACGGAAATATGCGTAGGAAGCCTTTTGAAAAATTTGTGTTTGAATGAACTCATGCAGGATGTTTGGTTTCACTCGCACAAACCATCGGAAAATATCGCCCGGGTCTGTGTTGGGATTTCCAAATTCTCGATAATCTCGCTCTTGACCCTGGTCATTGAGTTTATAGGAGTCTCGAATCTTTTGCACATCAGTTTCACCTGTGCAATCGAAATATGGTGCCATGAAAATTTGATGCACGATCTTTGCCAAAGCAAAGCGATATTCCAAAAGCTGATTGCGGACATAAGCACGAAATTCCGATTCCTGGGTAAACCTTGTTTTTTGTGCCTTGAGCAATTCTTCGAGCTGAGGCTGCAATAATCCTTTGAGCATGATGCTATAGGCATAATGATTCGGGAATTTTTTAAAGCACAGGGTTTTGCCTACACCAACTCCATCCATTCCGCGGTTTTTCATGCAGTATAGGGTGCGATCTAAGATATAGCTGGGGATGTCCTCGGTC
>JAKLHB010000358.1 GCA_022710345.1 Planctomycetota bacterium | reverse complement strand
CACAGGAAAACGTAGCATTCTATCAAAGAGAACTTTTATTTCCGAGCGAATTTTTTTTGATTGATACAGATTAAGAAGCTTTTTTAGTATATTCTAGCACAACAAGTTAGAATTTCAGAATCCATGCAAAGGACGTAGCTGCGCGCTTATGTTTATACAAAGCGATAGGCCGCTTTAACTGAATGGCATTAGGCCTAAAGAAACCTGTCCTAAGTATCGGCTTCTACAAGAAATCCCCCCTATAACCGAAATCATAGGGGGGATTGATGGATCAAGGTCTCAGACAATCTGTTAGATCAGCGAACTGCAAAAATTACCATGCAAAATGAGCAAAAGCTTTGTTGGCTTCAGCCATTTTATGGGTATTTTCACGTTGGGTGATTGCTTTGCCTTGTTTTTGATAAGCATCGGCTAGTTCGTCTGCCAATTTAGTGGACATGGGTTTTCCCTTTTTGCCTCTGGCAGCTTCAATGATCCAACGCAAGGCTAAAGTAACTTGTCGTCGTTTTTCGACTTCCATCGGGACTTGGTATGTTGCACCACCAACGCGACGAGAACGTACTTCGATCAACGGTTTCACATTGTTGATCGCGGTTTTGAAAATGCGCAGTTCAAATTGTTCTTCACGACCGCCTTTAGCTGCTGCCGCATCTTCTGGCTTTTTTGCGGCTTCTGCTGCAAAGCGTTTTCTTAGTAGTTGTAGTGCATCATAAAAAATCTTTTGGGCTGTGGTCTTTTTGCCTTGCCACATGATGCAATTGATGAATTGGCTAACTAATTTGTCACGATACAGCGGGTCTGGTTGGAGAAACACGCGGGTAGATTTGAATTTCTTTGCCATTCACAATCCTCTTTATATTGAAAAAAATAGAGAGAAGTTCTTTTATTTTATGCTATTTAGGACGTTTGACACCGTATTTGGAGCGGCTACGTTTGCGGTCTGCTACACCAGCAGCATCTTGTGTGCCGCGAATGATATGGTAGCGCACACCTGGCAAGTCGTGTACACGACCGCCACGAATCAGCACAAGGTGATGTTCTTGCAAATTATGGCCCACACCTGGGATATAGGCAGTGATTTCTTTGCCATTGGATAACCGAACACGTGCAATTTTTCGCAATGCAGAGTTTGGTTTCTTGGGGGTCATGGTTTTCACTTGTAAGCATACGCCTTTTTTCTGAGGGCAGCGTTCCAACACTGGTGATTTGCTTTTGGGATGGACTTTTGTCCTTGGTTTTCTCACCAATTGGTTGATAGTTGGCATTCAAAAAACTCCTTTTTAGACTACAAATATGCGTAATTTTCATTGATGAAATTTCAAGCCAGGTGCGTTAGTATCATAAAAAAATTTTTTGCTTTTGTCAAATCAAAATTTATGAAAATTTAGCAAAAAATAAGAAAACCCAGCCAAGCATAGCTGGGCTTTCTCCACTTTCGCAACATTTAGCTGGTTTTTCAAAAAATAACGAGGTTTTAAGCTTTTTCTTCGGGTTCGTCAAAGCCTTCTTCTTCTTCAACCAGCACATGTTTTTCTGGCGGGGTGAGATCACTATCTATTTCAGTAGGCTCTGATTTTTTTTCTTCCGTAGGTTCTTCTACTTCTTCACCTTCTACAATCAGTCTGGTGCGAATGTGCTTTTTGAAACCAGTGCCAGCAGGGACCATATGGCCTAAGATCACATTTTCCTTAAGTCCTAAGAGATTATCACGTTTGCCTGCTAGGGCAGCTTCTGTGAGCACTTTTGTCGTTTCCTGGAATGAGGCTGCGCTAATGAAGGATTCGGATTGTAAAGATGCTTTGGTGATGCCCAAAAGCAAAGGTTTGAATGTTGCCTGGTTTTTGCCTGCGCGTTTCATGCGTTCATTGACTTGATGTACATGGAATTTATCAACTACACTGCCGGTTAAGAATTCAGTGTCGCCAGGTTTTTCAATTTTGACTTTGCGCATCATTTGGCTAATGATAATCTCAATGTGCTTATCATCAATACGAACGTTTTGGGAGCGATACACATTTTGGATTTCTTCGATGAGATAATCTTGCAATGGCTCTGCTCCACAGCAACGTAGTATGTCATGGGGCACTTTGGGGCCATATACTAATGCATCGCCTGCTTTGACGTGGTCATCACTTTGAACAAGAAGTTGTTTTCCATAAGGCACGTAGTGATCGCGTCGAGTTTTTTTACCGTCTTCTGAGATAGGTTCTTCAGATTCTACAATGATGCAACGTTTGCCGTGTCGCTTGTCGCCTAATTTGACAATGCCATCTATTTCGCTAATCACGGCTGGATTTTTAGGCTTGCGGGCTTCTAGGATTTCAGTAACACGTGGCAAACCGCCAGTGATGTCTTGGGTTCCAGAAACAGATTGTGGAGTTTTAGCAAGTAAAGTACCAGGAACTACTTCTGCATTATCTTCGACTTCAATATAGGCTCTTTCAGGGAGAGGATACGAAGTTTTCGTGCCATCTCTATGGTGAATGACAAGGGCAGGGTGCTTTTCGCCTTTGTGTTCCATCACCACTTTAGTACCTTTGGCATCTGTGCGTAGCGTAACGCCGCTGATTAAATCATCATATTTGACAATACCACCTACTTCGCTCACAATAGGACGAACGTGGTTTTCCCATTTTCCAATCACGATGCCTTTTTTGCTTTCAGATGCCTTCAATTCAATAACCATACCATCTTCAATGATTTTGTTTTCAGGACCAAATGGCAAAAGCATGGCACCCCAAGGAATATTGGGAACTTCATTGCTCACAATGATGATTTTGCAGCCTTTTACAGCAATGCGTTTTGGTTTTTCGTCGGCTTTTTCTTGTACTACTTTGATTTCGCCTTCGATTTGTTCGACAACGCCATTCATCTTGGCCTTGATTTCTTTGCGTCCACTCTGCAAAGCCACTAAATCAGATGTTGTGCCAACTACGACTTGTTGTCCTTCTACAACCTGAATGAGCGCATTTTTGGGAACTTCGATGATTTCTTCGTACCTGAGATGAATGCTTCCATCGCGGCTAATCACGACGTAGTTTATTTCGCCTGTTTGGCTTTTAACTTGTGCAATTTTGAGATTTTTTAAATGTGCTAATACTCGTGTGCCTTTGAAGCTAATCTGAATGAGCGTTTCGCCTTGTTTCATCGGAGCGTTTGCTGTTCCACCAATGTGGAATGTACGCATGGTTAATTGTGTACCAGGCTCACCAATGGATTGGGCAGCAATAATTCCGACGGCCAATCCTTCTTCAACAAGCTTGCCGCGTGACAAATCCATGCCATAGCATTTTGCGCATATACCTAATGGAGCTTGGCAAGTGAGTGGGCTACGCACACGAATTTTTTGGAGCCCTAATGCTTCGATTTTCTTTGCAATTTCATCTGTGATGAGCTCATTTTCATGAACAACAACCTCACCGGTTTGTTTATTCACAATAGTATCACGGGCTACTCTACCGCGAATATTTTCGCTTAGGCGTACTTTGACTTGATTTTCCTGGATCACAGGGCCTTTAGAAATTCCGCCTGATGTACCGCAATCGTCTTGGGTCACCACTACGTTTTGAGCGACATCGGCTAGTTTGCGGGTAAGATAGCCAGCATCTGCTGTTTTAAGTGCAGTATCGGCCAAACCTTTTCTGGCACCGTGCGTAGAACTGAAGTATTCGAGAACTTTCAGTCCTTCACGGAAGTTCGCAATAATTGGAGTTTCGATGATGGTCCCGTTTGGCTTGGCCATCAACCCACGCATTCCAGCTAACTGACGGATTTGTTCTTGGCTACCACGTGCTCCGCTATCTGCCATAAGGTATACTGGATTGAAAGTGCGGCCATCTACACCAGAATCTTGTTGTAGGGCTTCCATCATTCTTTTGCCAACTTGCTCACGGGCTTGAGTCCAGCATTCGATGATTTTACCATATCGTTCCTCATTGGTTAAACCACCGCCTTTGAATGCACGTTCGCATTTAGCAACTTCCTGGGAAGCTTGTTCAATGATGCTTTGTTTTTGCTTTGGAATGATCAAATAATCTTTGGAAAAGGAAATACCAGCGATAGTGGCTATCGAAAATCCAAAGCTTTTCATATCATCGAGGAGCTTAAGAGTGGCTTTACGGCCTACATATCTATGGCAATCTGCAATGATGGCATTGAGGGATTTCTTGTTCAAATCTTGGTTATAGAAAGGCATGCCTTCTGGCAAAATTCCATTGAATAAAACTCTGCCAATTGTGGTACGCACAAATCTTCCCTTGATCTCATCTTCTTTAGGTGCTGGAACAACTCGTTCCAAATCTTTGACCAAATACCAGATAATGGTATGAAAGGTAACTTTCTGGTTGATATATGCGTGTGTCACTTCATCAAAGCTATACATCAGGCTGTTTTCCCCAATTTCGCCTTGCCGTTCTTTTGTTAAAAAATAACAACCTAACACAATGTCTTGGCTAGGGGCAATAATTGGGTTTCCATTTGCAGGGGAAAAAATATTGTTGACAGAAAGCATGAGGGTAGATGCCTCTACCTGAGCTTCTAAAGACAATGGCAAGTGCACAGCCATTTGATCACCATCAAAGTCAGCATTAAATCCAGTACAGACCAATGGATGAATTTTGATCGCGTTGCCATCTACTAAAATAGGCTCAAATGCTTGAATACCCATGCGATGGAGCGTAGGTGCACGGTTCAAGAGCACGGGGTGTTCATGGATGACTTCTTCTAAAATATCCCAGACACGATCATCCTTTTTTTCAAGCATTTTGCGCGCGCTCTTGATGGTTTCGGCAAACCCTCCTTCTTTTAATTTGCGGATGATAAATGGCTGGAATAGCTCCAAGGCTATCTTTTTAGGCAATCCGCATTGATGCAGCCT
>JAKLHB010000357.1:3493-4894 GCA_022710345.1 Planctomycetota bacterium | reverse complement strand
TACAATATCCAGCATGAGTAAACCAATCTGGGCACCTACAGTATAGCAATTTTTATATTGAATTCAATCGGGAAGCGGAGTAATACGAAGCAGCCCAGTGTTCTTTTAAAATCATAAGCCCCATAGTGCAGTTTGTCAAGCAAAAAGATCGGCAAAATCATGCTTACTTTGATGTTACCACTGATGCTCACAAAGAGATACGCAAAAATTAAAAATTTATTAAATTTTAAAAAAATAGTACAAAAAATCCGTTCACAATTTGGGTTGATGCTATAAAAACATTGGGATGTTTTTTCCAATACCTTCCGAGATAATAGTGCAAAAATTGGAATTTTATTTGCTTTTCTCTAGCACAAGCTATAATTTTAGTGATAGATCTTTCGTGATATTACATGGAGGCCTCATTGACTTGATGCCACCTAGGCTGAGAAGTCTGTATGAGGAAATTTTATGATTAACAAAGTGGTACTATTTCTTACTTTTGCGGTATTGTTGAGCATCATCGGTTGTCCTGCTGGATTCGAGTCCCCTTTACAAGACAAAGCAAAAGCCAAACTAGACAAGGCATTGCTCGGTAAGTGGCAAGGAGAAGATCGGCTTTGCTTTACCATCGCCCAATTCAATGAAAATGAATACACTATTACGTTCACAGAAAATGAAAAAACCGTAGTTTTGCAAGCCTTTTCTACACAAGTGGGAACCCTTAACTTTCTGAATTGCCGTCTTGAAGAAAACAAGCAAACCGTATGGCTTATTGCACAGTACGACGTTACGAAGGAAAAATTTACTTTTCGTTTGATTTCAGATTCATTCTTAAAAGAAAATAAGCTCCTGGAAGAAAAAGAAAATGGTTCTGCTCCAAAATTACTTGACTTTTTGCAAGAACATCTTGTGTCTCCAGATACCTTAGGTGAAACACAAGTTTTGATACGAGTAGAAGAACCACAGGGTGAGCCTTTAACGCAAACAACAGAACTCCAAGGAATTTGGAAAATCACCCACCTAGAACGTGAAGGCGTAACAGAAAATGTAGAAAATTTCAAAGACACCACGATGATCTTTGATGGAAACAAGCTGGTCATCAACTTTGGAAGTGAAGAGCAACAAGATATATCAATTTTCACCATTGATCCTTCTCAATCACCTAAACTGATTGATATAAAGCCAAATAAAGGGGATGCAGTTGTAGGGATTTATAAAATTGAAGGTGATCAAGTGACAATTGCGATTGGCGAAACCATTCGTCCAACAAATTTTGAAAAAACAACGCCAGCATCTAAAAGAGCCTTATTTATTCTAAGCAAGCAAAAAAAAGAATAAGCATTCAGAGGTTTCTGTAGTAACACAGAAAGCAAGTTTTACAATCCTTGCAATAAAAATGCATAATGCAAGTGCTTTATA
>JAKLHB010000357.1:0-3483 GCA_022710345.1 Planctomycetota bacterium | reverse complement strand
ATAATCAGAGGTTTCTGTAGTAACACAGAAAGCAAGTTTTACAATCCTTACAATAAAAATGCATAATGCAAGTGCTTTATATGCTGAAACTTAATATCTCTACTCGATACCGTTGCATGGCCAAGACAAAAAAATTTGCCATCTTGCCTTTTCTTTGTATTAGCTCAGATGATAAGTAACAATTTGTAACCGTCGAGCATATTCATTTTGGAGAAAGACCTTTGAGCTCACGTCTCTGGTGAGGAAGATCATTGTAGTAATCATCCTCAAAAAGAGTAAGTAAAGGCTTGAGTTGTGGAGGTTCTTGCCAGGATTTAGTGACCAAAAACTCTTTGAGGGTTCTCACGAAGCGTTCGGCAATACCATTGCTTTGTGGACGATGTGGAGCCAAAAGGACACGTTTAAACTCAGGCAGGTCTGCGAGTTTTTTTATACTTGATTTGGCATTTTTGTCAATAAAATTTGTTACTGTTCATCTACATTATTACAATTTTGCCTTTTCTTTTGTGTTTTTTGCCGCGAAGCGGCTTGGGGATAAAGCCTGGGGTTTCTAACCCCCGGTGTAGATGTGTCTTGCAGTGCCCTGAAGGGGCACCGGAAACTTCCTATAGGTATGAATTGTCTAGCATTTCTTGACGATTTTCACATGCGAAATTTCTCTATTATCTTCAAAAAAAACACTTGCATTTCGAAATTTTGATCTCATGCACGTGCCATCCTATTTTTGGCTGGTTACGGAAACGTCTGGTATTTGGCAAACATATTCTAAATTTTTTGTAAGATATTATTTATCTTTGTAAGATATTATTTATCAATGAATTAATTGAACTATAAATTTTTATAAAAAAGTGCCAAATAAAAAAAATTTATTTGGCACTTTTTTATTTTCTTATTATACTATACCGACTGGACGGTATAGCATCAATAAAAAAATTTAATAAAAAGGAAACCATCGAGTGGCATCGAGACCAAGTTTATATGAGCATATTTTGGATGCGGCTGAGGAAATTGTATTAGAATCAGGCGCAGCCCATTTAACCTTCGATGCAATTGCAAAGCGTGTTGGAATCAGCAAAGGTGGTCTGCTGTATCACTTTGCAAGTAAAGAAGCTTTGCTAAAAGCCATGATCCGCCGTTTGGTAAATTGTGTTGACGAAGAACGTATTGTACATTGCCCCGAGTTTCCTGCAAACGAATCCCAGGAAATGAAAGCCCATATCGTTTCATCATTGGATATGTCAAGCAAATTCTATCGTCTTTTTGTATCCCTGTTGGCCGTTGTTGCTCATAATCCTAAACTTTTAGACTCTGTCAAAGACGAATTTCAGCGGCTATTAAGTCTATATCATCAAAAGGATTACAGTACGAGCGCGTGGCCATCCTTGTCTTTGCTGTGGATGGGCTAAAACTTGCTGAAACTTTGCAAATTTCGCCTCTGACTCCAGAGCAACGCGAGGCAATTATTCAAGAAATGTTGATTTTGGCAGATACCTGGGCTTCTCAAAAACCATTGCAATTTTTGAAACACGAATAAATTAGGAGGGTTAGCATGAAAAAAATTATTGCGATTAGTTTTTTTACCTTAATCTTTTTAGGAATCTCTGCTTGGCTATTTTCAGAAGAAGGCCAAGCAATCGTTCAAAAATATTCTCAAAAAATGCAGGCCATTGCAAAGGTGGAAGAAACTCCTATCCATCCTATCCAGAAAGAAGTTCCTAAACCTGTGACCCGCGCAATTCCTGTTGTGCTGGCATCTGCCCGCGTGCAGCATTTTGAAGAAATGGTCAAGGTCTATGGTACCTTGAAAGCAAAAAATTTTGCTTTGGTCGCTCCACGCATTGCTGGAGTGCTGGAAGCAGTCTTTGTTCGAGAAGGCGATGATGTTGTTGCAGGAGTTACAAAACTCTTTCAAACAGACAGCCTTAAATTATCTAAAGCTTTGGAAATCAACCGGCAAAGCTTCAATGTTGCTCGATGCAACCGAGAAGAACGGGAGGCTTATTTAGAAAAAACAGAAGCTGAATTCCGAAAAGCTGACAAAGAATTTAGACGCTATAAAGAGCTATATGAACAAAGATTAGTTAGCCAAGATGAGTTTGAACAAAAAGCCACTGCCTATGAACAGCAAGCAGCCATGAAAAAACACGCGAACAGTTTGCTCGCGTTGGCAAAAGAAGAAGAAAACAAAGCAGCAATTGCAATCACGATTTCCAAGAAAGATTTGGAAGATTCCTTGATGCTCGCGCCGATTAACGGCAAGGTGAGCAATCGAATGGCAGAACCAGGAGAATGGGGCAAATCAGACAGCCCTGTCATCCGGATTGATGATACCACGGTTTTGGAAGCTTCTGCCCATTTGCCCAGTCAGTATTATGCTTATGTAGATGTAAAGAAAACAAAAGTCCGTATCACCAGCTATGGCTATCTCTTAGGAGAATATATTGTTTCCTATAAAAGCCCTGTGATCAATGCAACCTTACGAACTTTTGAAATCAAGTGTGAAATGCCAGGAGACGGACAACGAAGCATTCCTGGAGCATTGATTGAGATGACATTGATTTTGAATGAACGTCAAGGCCTTGGGGTTCCTTGGGAATCTGTCCAAGAGCGTAGTGGTAGAAAAATTATTTTTACTGTAGCAAATGACGCAGCCGCATCTGTTGCTGTTCAAACAGGTATAGAAAACGATGGTTGGATCGAAATCGTTTCGGGAAATATTCATGAAAACAGCCCGATTGTGATGCGCGGACAGTTTTTGCTCAATCATGGCAGTTTAGTCAAAATTCAGAAAGGGACAAACTAGGCCTTGGCGAAAGGCTATCAGGCTTTGGCCTAATGTTAATGGCTTTTTATAAGCTATTGTATCGCCTAGGAATAGGAAGGATAAAACTATGTTCCTTTCAAATGCTTCTGTACGTCGCCCTGTGGCAATGTCTTGTTTAATCATTGCATTGGCCTTTTTAGGCCTGAATGCTTATCGCAAGCTTGGCCTGGAACTCATGCCTAAGATAGATATTCCTTATATCACCATTGTGACAGTTTATCCAGGCGCTGCACCATCTGATATTGAGACTGATATAGCCAAAAAGATTGAAGATGCCGTATCATCTCTGGATGGGCTCAAACATTTGACCTCCTCTTGTATGGAAAATGTTTGCCAAACAATCATAGAATTCCAACTTGGCATAGATGTCAATATTGCGGCTATGGATGTCCGTGAAAAATTGGATGCTGTTCTGAGTGATTTCCCTACTGGAGTGGAAAAGCCAATCATTATGAAATTTGATGTCAATGCCAAAGCAATTGTGACATTGGCATTGAGCGGAGAAAGCTCACTTGATGAATTGTATGACTATGCGGATAATACATTGCGCGATAAAATATCCACCATCATGGGTGTTGCCAACGTTGAATTGTTAGGCGGTGCAGAAAGAGAAGTCAATGTACTTTTGGATCGCAAAGCTTTGTTTTCTGCTGGGTTGA
>JAKLHB010000356.1 GCA_022710345.1 Planctomycetota bacterium | reverse complement strand
GACTGTTTGAACACCCTGTATGATGAGTTGCTGCGGAAAATCCGCTTTGAAATGGAGCAGAATATGACCGGCGGTCCCCCGCATCCGTCACTCCATGTTCGGGCATTTTATGAGCATCTCGAAGGCATAGCAGCATTTGCCCAGCCAAGGATCGTACTTCCTCTAAAGTAAGCGTATGCTCTTTGAGGATAGATCGTAGTGTCTTGCCTGGGTGGAAATCCATGACCAAATAGAGCGTATTTTGCCATTCGCCAATCGCACGTACTGGCATCACCGCAGGATGAATGAGACGGGCTGCAATTCTAGCTTCTCGTAAGAAACGTTTCCTACGAGAAGGCAGCATGGCCAGCTCTTCTCGTAATAATTTCAATGCAATAGGCTTTTTCAAGTCTAGGTCTATGGCTTTATAGACAATAGAGCTGCTTCCTTCACCTAATTTGCTTTCTACTTGATATTTCTGCTGAATGATTGTGCCTGGAGCAATGTCCATTGATTATTCTTCTTACGCAAGTTGCTAGTTGTTCACACTCACTAGTTTTCCTGCTTTGTTCAGTACATGAAAACAATCATTTGTAGTTTTTGTTTTCATGTCTGATTCCATGCTTATAAAATTAAGTATCAGTTGTGCAGACTTATACTTATCTCATTGCTGCACTAACGAACAGTTACTTGCCAGTCCGTGAAGCAGTTGGACTTCCTGAGCTTGCTATGGGATTAAGATAGGGCTTCCAATGGGAGTTCATCAGAAGGTAGGTACGGCGATTCTCTGTCGTTACAGACATGAGGATTCGAGCTATAGGAAGTTTCCAGTGCCCCTTCAGGGCACTGAAAGATACATCTACACCTGGGGTTAGAAACCCCAGGCTTTATCCCCAAGCCGCTTCGCGGCAAAAAACACAAAAGAAAAGGCAAAATGGCAAATTTTTTTGTCTTGGCCATGCAACGGCATCGAGTAGTTTGATAGGTATGTGTTTAAAAGATAGGACAAAGATTTTTGATCACCTACCTGGCAATATTTTTAGGCCAAGATTCGCTACCATTTTGAGATGTAGAAAAAGTATGTAAATGAATCCCCTATACCAAGGCCTGCATCCCATCAGATCTTTTTCATGTTCTCCGGTTGGCCAGCCGCCGGTGGCCCTACAGACGTGGAGATTCTTGCTATCGCGCTGGCGTAACATTAGAAAAATCAGTTGCTCGCGGATAGGATAAAGACTTTTGAGCAATTACCTATCACGGCCTATATCTTGTTACGTCCGGCTGGAAACTAGACTTCTTTGTATTAGTTCAGATGATAAATAACAATTTGTAACCGTCGAGCATATTCATTCGAAGAAAGCCCTTTGGGCTCACGTCCCTGGTGAAGACGATCATTGTACTAATCATCCTCAAAAAGAGTAAGTAAAGGTTTGAGTTGTGGAGGTTCTTGCCAGGATTTAGTGACCAAAAACTCTTTGAGGGTTCTTACGAATCATCTGCATTATTACAGAAACTAGACTTCTTCTTGAAATTGCTTGATCAATTGTTCGCGTTCTTGGCGATATAAGCCCATCACAAATTCTTCCAATTGTCCCTGCATCACTGATGGCAAATCATAGATACTGACATTGATGCGATGATCTGTAACTCTGTTTTGTGGATAATTATAGGTTCTGATTCTATCGCTTCTTTCACCACTCAGTTGCTGGGAACGACGTAGTTCATTGCGTTTATCATGCTGTTCTTGCTGGTAGCGTTGCAATAAACGACTTCGGAGGATGCGCATGGCTTTCATCTTGTTTTTATACTGCTCAGGGGTGTCTTGACACTTGACCACAATACCTGTGGGTAAGTGGGTGATACGGACTGCTGAACTGGTCTTGTTGACATTTTGCCCACCTGGCCCAGAAGCCCGTAGCGTATCAATCTTGAGATCACCTGGCTTAATATCCACTTCCACTTCTTCTGCCTCAGGCAGCACAGCCACAGAACAAGCTGATGTGTGAATACGGCCGGCACTTTCTGTGACAGGAATGCGTTGCACTCGGTGCCCACCACTTTCAAATTTCATATATTTATAAACATCTTTACCTTTTATAGAAAAAATGATTTCTTTTAATCCACCTAAATCTGATGGATCACTATCTAGGATTTCTACTTTCCAATGTTTGCGTTCTGCAAATTTAATGTACATTTCGTAAAGTTCCCGGGCAAAGAGTGCTGCTTCTTCACCACCAGTACCAGCTCGTAGTTCAATGATTGCATTTTTTTGGTCTGTTTCATCGTCACTAATGAGTGCATCCTGAATTTTTTCATAAATCTCTTGGCTCGTTTTTTCTAAGGATTGAATCTCCTGCTGCTCTAATTCTTTGACTTCTGCATCAATTTCATTAGCAAGCATTTGCTTCAATCCTTGAATTTCTTCTTCTATTTTTTGTAATTCTCGGTATGGTGTCATTAAACGAAGCAATGATCCACGTTCTTTCATATATTGGCTATATAAGCCAGAGTTTGAAATCACTTCGGGTTTTTGGATCAATTCTTCAAGTTCTCGAAATCGAGCATCTATTTTTTGCAATTTGCTTCGCAAACTTTGAAAGTTGCTTTGCTCTGCCATAAAAAATTGTTGGCTATAAACGACCCCAGGCATCTTTGCTGAAGCAAAGATTAGGGTGAACCAACCCTCCATAGTAAAAAAGGTTATCAGATAGAGCATATTTTACAAAAAAAGCATGTTTCTCGCAAGCTTCATTCCAAGAAATTTTTTTGCTAAAAATCAGTTGCTTAAAAAAATTTGAATGATAGAATAAAGCCAAGAAATTAGAAGGAGATTTTTTCTATGAAATATCATCGTATTAAAGATTTATTACTTCGGGAACATGCTGATCAGATGGAAGTTACAATCAAAGGATGGTTGAAAACTGCGAGGCATTCCAAGGAGCTTTCTTTTCTCAATATCAGCGATGGATCATGTTTTGCCGGTATCCAAGTTGTGGCAACTCCTCAACTGGCAAACTACGAAACCGAAGTCATTAAATTGGATACAGGCTGTGCTGTATCTGTAACTGGAACTCTCGTAGATTCCTTGGGCAAGGAACAAAAATATGAGATCCAAGCCAGCAAGATTGAAATTGTAGGATTGGTGACAGAAGATTATCCTTTGCAAAAAAAACGGCATAGCTATGAATTTTTGCGCACTATAGCTCACCTGCGTCCACGCACCAACACGATTGGGGCCATGCTACGTGTGCGTAGTGCTGCAGCGTTTGCTATTCATCAATTTTTCCAAAGCCAAGGTTTTTTTTACCTGCATACACCTATCATCACTGCTTCAGACTGCGAAGGGGCAGGACAAATGTTTCGTGTCACGGTACTTGACCCTAAAAATCCGCCATGCAAACCAGATGGCTCAGTGGATTTTTCGCAAGATTTCTTTGGCCGCCAAGCATTTTTAACCGTTTCTGGCCAATTAGAAGCAGAAACAGGAGCTCTTGCTTTAAGCAATGTCTATACATTTGGCCCGACTTTTAGAGCTGAGAACTCGAATACGCCTAGACATGTGGCAGAATTTTGGATGATTGAGCCTGAGGTAGCGTTTTGTGACTTAGATGGGGATATGGAACTCGCAGAACAATTCCTTAAATCCATCACAAAATACGTTGTTGAAAAATGTTCGGATGACATTGCCTTTTTTAGTGAATTCGTAGATAAAAACACAGCGAAAACCATTGATACTATCCTAAATAGTTCTTTTGCAAGAATTACATATACAGAGGCAATTGATATTTTGCTCAAAAGCAAAAAGCAATTCGAATACCCTGTGGAATGGGGTATTGATTTGCAAAGCGAACATGAACGGTATATCACAGATCAGGTCTTCCAAAAACCAGTCATTGTCACAAACTATCCTAAAAAGATCAAAGCATTCTACATGTATTTGAATGATGATGGCAACACTGTGCGAGCTATGGATGTTCTAGTTCCTCGAGTTGGAGAAGTGATCGGCGGCTCTCAACGCGAGCATCGTTATGATGTCCTCACCCAAAGAATGAAAGAATTGGGGATGAGTGAAGCAGCATATTGGTGGTACCTCGATTTGCGAAAATATGGATCTGTGCCACACGCTGGATTTGGAATGGGATTTGAAAGATTCGTTCAATTTGTAACTGGCATTGCAAACATCCGAGAAGCTAGCTTATATCCTCGTGTACCTGGGTATGCAGAGTTTTAGAGTAAATCTATCCTGGGTTAAAATATTTTTGGGCCCAGGGTAGATTTTTGAGCCAATTTGTGGCAAAAGAAGGTTTGGATGAAAACTCTATTTTTTCTAGTGCTTGCTATTCCCCTATCTTATAGTTTTGGCCAAGATAGCCTACAAGAATTGCAAGAAGAAAATGCACGGCTTAAAGAGCGCGTGAGCAAATTGGAAAATACCATTACAGAGATTCAGAAGAGCCTTGGCAGCACAACTACTCCACAAGAGCAGAAACTAAAACCTGAACTTGAGAAAGAAAACAGCGATTTAGTCCAACGGCTGGACCAAGTTCAAAAAACGAGCCTGCAAACTAAATTCGAAGTAAAGCTGTATGGATATATTAAGTTAGATGCTAATTACGATTTAGCCCGTTCATCCGTTGGGAATTATCATTTTTGGGTAGAGTCCGAAGAAAGTCTCGAAGAAGATGACGACCAATTTAACCTAACAGCCAATCAAACTCGCTTAGGATTAGATTTTAAAACACCAGCCTTTTTAAGCAGCCTGAGCACAGGTAAAATTGAGATAGACTTTTATGGAGGCGGCCGTGAAAATGCTTCTCTCTTGCGGATGAGGCAAGCTTACCTTAAATGGGAATGGCCTAATTCTGATTTTAGTATCTTAGCAGGCCAAACATGGGATGTCATAAGTCCATTAAATCC
>JAKLHB010000355.1 GCA_022710345.1 Planctomycetota bacterium | reverse complement strand
CACGTATGCTGGTGATTTATACACAGCCTCAGCGCAAGGCGGCGTAGCCCGCAAATTGACCAATGACATTGGTTATGAAATGTTTGCCCATTTTTCCCCTGATGGCCAATGGATTGCATTCACTGGTCAATATGATGGCAATACCGAAGTTTATGTGATGCAAGCTCAAGGCGGCATTCCGAAACGGTTGACCTATACCGCGACCCTGGATCGTGATGATGTCTCGGATCGTATGGGGCCAAACAACATTGTCATGGGTTGGCGCGATAATGATACCATCATCTATCGCTCTCGTGGCAGAGAATGGAATGCATTCAAAGGCCAGCTCTATTTAGTTGCTAGAGAAGGCGGGCTATCAGAACAATTGCCATTGCCTAGAGGCGGGTTCTGTTCATATTCCCCGGATAAAGGCAAATTGGCCTATAATCGTGTATTTCGTGAATTTCGTACTTGGAAACGCTATCGTGGCGGTCAGGCAGATGACATTTGTGTCTATGATTTTTTGACCAAAAAAACACTCAACATCACCAATCATCCGAGCCAAGACATTTTCCCAATGTGGTATGAAAACAAGATTTATTTCTTATCCGACCGCGAACAACGCATGAATCTCTTTGTCTATGATTTGGATACCCAGAAAATTGAGCAATTAACACAGTTTGCTGAATTTGATATCAAATTCCCATGTTTAGGCAACACAGCCATTGTGTTTGAAAATGGCGGATATCTTTATCGCTATGATTTTGCTAATGCCAAAGCAGAAAAAATTAGCATCTTGATCCAGGAAGATTTTGACATAGCACGGCCTGGATTGATAGACGTGAGCAAAACAATCAATAGCGCAGACATTTCCCCAGACGGCAAACGTGTTGTTTTAGGCAGTCGGGGCGAAATTTTCACAGTGCCAGCAAAATATGGCGTAATCCGCAACCTGACGAATTCCTCTGGAATCCATGAACGCTGTGCAGTCTGGTCCCCTGATGGCCAATGGATCGCATTCATTTCAGATGCCTCTGGTGAAACTGAAATCTATCTTATGCCACAAGCAGGCGGCCAACCTGTGCAACTCACCACCAACGCAGATACCTACAAATATCGGCTCGAGTGGTCACCGGATAGCAAAAAGTTACTCTGGAATGACAAACTGCAACGCCTGCTCTATGTGGATATAGAGACAAAAAAAACAACGATGATTGCTCAAGCCACAGCTTGGGAAATCAGATCATTCCAATGGTCACCGGATAGCAAGTGGGTCTGCTATGACAAAATCGAAGAAAAGCAGATGACCACGCTTTATCTATATTCTATTGCAGAAAATCGCTCCTGGCCCATTAGTGATGGGTGGTATGATTCCTACCAGCCTGTATTTAGCGACAATGGCCAATATTTGTTCTTTGTCTCGGCTCGCACCTTTGAACCTATTTATGGCATGACTGAGTGGAACCATGTTTATGCAGACATGGAAAAATTATACCTCATCACATTGACACCAGATGTCCCATCTCCTTTTGCACCCAAAAGCGATGAAGTGAGCATTGCTACTCCAGAGCCTCCTAAAAAAGATAAACCTGAAGCCAAACAGCCTGAAAAAGAAAATCAGGCACCTAAAGAAAATAGCGGCATTCAGATTGTTCTTGCAGGAATCATGGATCGAGTCTTGGAAATCCCTGTCCCAGTTGGACAATATTCCAACTTGACTGTTGCTGGGTCCAAACTGTATTACATGCGTTCGCATTCTTCTGCTGAGCAATGGATGCTATGCTCGTATGATTTAGAAAAATGCAGCGAAGCCGAGCTAGGCGAAGTGCATTACTTTGTCATATCTGCTGACAAAAAGAAAATGCTTGTCTATTTCAATAATACCTTTGCGATCTTAGATATGCCTGTGCAAAAAGTTGATCTGCGCGATAAATTAGTCCTTTCAGACATGAAAGTTCTGGTGAACCGCTCCGAAGAATGGAAACAGATTTTCATGGAATCCTGGCGACAGATGCGCGATTTCTTATATGCGCCGAACATGCATGGTGTAGATTGGCCCAAAATGCGCGATACCTATAGCCAATTGCTGCCGTATGTCCGCCATCGTTGTGACCTTACCTACGTCATTGGTGAGATGATCGGCGAGCTCAACATTGGCCATGCTTATGTGGGCGGAGGCGATTTCCCTCGACCAGAACGGATCAAAGTAGGCCTGTTGGGAGCGCAGTTGCAACAGGATGCAGAAAGTAAATACTACCGCATTACCAAAATTTTAAAAGGCCAAACCTGGGATCCTAGCCTCCGATCACCGTTCCAAGACATTGGAGTCAAGGCAAAAGAAGGCGATTTTATCCTGGCGATCAATGGACAACCGACCAATACTATGAGCGATATCTATGCTGCACTTGTGGGCACAGCCGGCAAACAAGTCAAATTGACCCTCAACACAACACCCCAAATCCAGGGAAGCTGGGAAACCACAGTGATCCCCATTGCAGATGAGCAAAATTTATATTATTTCAACTGGATCCAAGCTAATATTCTCCGTGTGAATCAAGCCACAGACGGCAAAGTAGGCTATATCCATATCCCAGATATGGGAGTCCGAGGCCTCAACCAATTCGCTAAATACTTTTACCCGCAGATGAAGAAGAAAGGCTTGATCATTGACGTACGCGGCAATGGCGGCGGCAATGTTTCTCCCATGATCATTGAACGCCTACGCCGTGAACTGGCCATGATAGACATTGCTCGCAACACAAGCCAAAGCTATAACCCAGGTGAAATGCACTATGGCCCTAAAGTATGCTTGATGGACGAATTCTCTGCATCAGATGGCGATATTTTCCCTTATCGCTTCCGACATCATAAACTCGGCAAACTGATTGGCAAACGATCCTGGGGCGGCGTGGTTGGTATTCGAGAAAGCTTGCCGTTTTTAGACAACGGCTACCTCAATCGCCCCGAATTCTCAAGATATGACATCACTGGAAAAACATGGGTCATGGAAGGCTATGGAGTTGACCCTGACATTGTGATAGACAATGACCCAGCCTGGGAGTACCAAGGCTATGACCAACAACTCGAAACCGCAATCCAAGAAATTACCAAGCTTCTCCAAGAAACAAGCTATGAATTACCACCGCCACCTCCATATCCAGACAAAAGCAAATAAGTATTCAGATTTGAAGCGCCAATAGATTTACAAACGAAAAAAAGCATGCTGATCAGCATGCTTTTTTTCGTGTTCTTAGTGCCGGAAGCGGGATTTGAACCCGCACAGCCTAATAAGCGGCCACAAGACCCTCAATCTTGCGTGTCTGCCAATTCCACCATCCCGGCATTGAATTCAAACAGGCCCAGGAGGAGTTGAACCCCCAACCTACAGATTTGGAGTCTGCCGCTCTGCCAATTGAGCTACGGGCCTTTCAATGATTGGCAGATATTATATCTAAATATGGGAAAAATGTCAAGTAAAATTTGCAAAAAAAAATTATTTTTTTCTTTTGAAACGAAATAATATTTTAGTATCTCTTTTGGTGAAAATAAGTTATAATTCTTAGGCCATCCACAGGCCTATTGCCTAATCGTTTCGCATAACCATCATCATATAGCCAAGGTCATTAAGACAATCAATAACTCTTTTGCATACAATCAATTACACTTTTTTAGTAGCCACAGGGCTGGGTTGCAAAAGACATTGGGTAGAACTCTCGTATAAGCTGCAGGTTTCTAACCCAGGTGTAGATGTGTCTTTCAGTGCCCTGAAGGGGCACCGGAGACTTCCTATAGCTCGAATCCTCATGTCTGTACATAAACTTTGGGAATGTAGGATATCTGTAAAGGCGACCGGCTGGCCGCTTAATGCGCATTGCATTGTGTTATGCTCTCGATTGGGAGTTCATCAAAAGGTCTATGCGTCCGCTTCTTTTTTTCTCTCTCTTTTTCAAGTTTTTTATAACCCACTATGACTGTCCAACATAGCTGCTCAAGAAAGAAAAATTTAAGAAATTAAAAATATATAAGGAATTAAAATTTGAAAATTTATACAAAAATAGCTATCAGTTTTTTGCATCTTGGCAAACAAGCAGACTTTTGCTATAATATCCTAACATAATACCGCTGCGGTTTAGATATCTCTTGATTGGAGTATCCGTTATGACGCGCGAAGAGATAGAAAAAATACTGCAAGAATTGTATCCTATTTTACATAGAAAATTTAAGGTAAAAAGAATTGGGTTGTTCGGTTCTTTTGTCAAAAATCGGCAGACAGAAAAAAGTGACATAGATATTTTGGTTAGTTTTTTTGAGCCTGTTGGGCTGGAATTCTTTGAAGCTCAGAGCCTTTTGGAAGAAAAACTAGGAAAAAAAGTAGACCTGGTCCCTGACGACTGTATAAAGCCGGAATTCAAAGAAATGATTTTGCAAGAGGTGTCCTACATTGAATGAGAAAAGAAGCTACAAGATATACATGCAAGACATGATAGATGCCATGAAGAAGATAGAAAATTATATCCAAGGAACTCCCTATGATGCTTTTGCCAAACATGCTATGATGATAGATGCAGTAATAAGAAATCTGACCGTTGTTGGAGAAGCTGCCAATCATATCCCAGAAGAAATACAGCAGAAGCATCCGGAAGTTCGATGGCGAGGTATCGTGGGCTTGAGAAACCTGGCTGTATATGAATATTTTGAACTAAAAGCAACGATTATTTGGAAAATCATAACAGAAGATTTGCCTTTGACAAAAAAACTGGTCATTGCCATTCTGGAAAAAAACAAAAGTGATGAAATTCAACTTTGATAAGCTTGCAACATAGCCTTTTTCTAGCTTTGAGGCTTTTTCTAATTCTGTGGTTGATTGCATACATCTGCTGAATCATAAACTTTCATTGTTGTTCCTGGTTTGGCTTGTAG
>JAKLHB010000354.1 GCA_022710345.1 Planctomycetota bacterium | reverse complement strand
ATTTAGGCAGAATCAAGGAGAGCAAAGCAGATAATATTGAAAAAGCAATTCTCTCTTATACATTGGCCTTGCGAGTCTTCACTGAGTCTCAATTCCCAGAATATTGGGCCCGCACTCAGATGAATCTAGGCATTGCTTATTCAAGTAGAATCAAGGAGAGCAAAGCAGATAATATTGAAAAAGCAATTCTCTTTTATACATTGGCCTTGCGAGTCTTCACTGAGTCTCAATTCCCACAAGATTGGGCCAGCACCCAGATGAATCTAGGCATTGCTTATTCGGGAAGAATCAAGGAGAGCAAAGCGGATAATATCGAAAAAGCAATTCTGTTCCATACATTGGCCTTGCGAGTTTTCACTGAGTCCCAATTTCCAGAATCTTGGGCTCGCACCCAGGTGAATCTAGGCAATGCTTATTCGGACAGAATCAAGGAGAGCAAAGCGGATAATATCGAAAAAGCAATTCTGTTTCATACATTGGCCTTGCGAGTTTTCACTGAGTCCCAATTTCCAGAATCTTGGGCTCGCACTCAGGTAAATCTAGGCATTGCTTATTCGGACAGAATCAAGGGGAGCAAAGCGGATAATATTGAAAAAGCAATTCTCTCTTATACATTGGCTTTGCGAGTCTTCACTGAGTCTCAATTCCCAGAATATTGGGCCCGCACCCAAATGAATCTAGGCATTGCTTATTCGGACAGAATCAAGGAGAACAAAGCGGATAATATTGAAAAAGCAATCAAGTGCTATCAATCAGCCAGTGCCGTCTTCACTCCCAGCGAATTTCCATTGGATTTCATACAATTGCAGCGAAATATGGGAATTGTTTATTTTGGCCAGGAAAACTGGTCCAAAGTTTGTGAAATTGGCAGGCAGGCAGAGCAAGCCGTGGAACAATATCTGGCACTCTGCATGAGCGAGGAATCGCAGACAAAAGCATTGGCCATGATGCAAAATTTGATCGTGCTCCATAGTATGGCATTGGCAAAATTGGGAGATTGCAAGGCTGCTTGGACAATTCAAGAAAAAACTAAGGCAAGGTTTTTGAGCCAAGCTTTGTGGATGCGGCAGATTCAGCAATTGCCCATAGATTCAGCACTCAAGCTCGAGATTGAAAAGCTCAGGAAAGAGATTCTCCAACTTCAAAACCAATTGCCACAACCCAAATCTGTCTCTGGAAATATTGAAACAACAAGCCAAGAACATTATTTGAGCACAGTGGAGCAAATCAAAAAAGCAAGGCAGGCATTAGAAATAAAACTTGATTTAGCCCAAAAACAAGTGCCTATGGAAGCAGTGCAAGATTGGCAACCAGAACGAATTTGGCAAGAAATGCGAAATAAAGAGATTGCTGTGGTAAGCTTGCAAATCAGTACCAAGAGTGCATTGCTGCTGGTGTTGTGTCCCAATCAAGATACCATCCTGCAGATTTGGATCCCAGAACTGACTGAAGATTCATTGGCACAATGGACTGAGGAATGGCTGACAGAATTAGGTGAATTGTACCAAAATATCAAACAATATCCCCGGGTAAATCGCGCGACTTTTTTGCAAAAAGTTTGGCAGCCTTTTTGTGAAAATCAGCAAAAGATATTGGCACCATTAGGCCAACAGTTGTGGCCCCAATTGGATACTTTGCTGCAAGAACAAGGTGTAGAGCGTGTGCTGCTCGTGCCATCAAGCTTTCTGCAGATATTCCCGCTTCATGCCACCCAGTTTATCCCTAATGGCCAGACCCAAGCGATTTATCCATTGGAACGATATACCATTGCCTACACTCCTTCATTACGCTTGTACGAGCAGATATGCAATGCTCCAAAACCAGCGAAATTCAGCCGAAATGTAGTGTTTGCTGAAAATCCAGATGGAAGCTTGGAACCTTATTTTGCTCATCAAGCAGCACTCAAAGCACAAATCCAAAAGCAAAACTTTACCCTTACTTTTTTACAGGGGGCTCAAATCACTCCAGCTTCTCTGTTGTCAAGCATGTCCAATGCATTTATATTTCATTATTATGGACATGGGTCTTACGATTGGAAAAGTCCAGACCAAAGTTGCCTGCATCTGGCAAATGGCCAAACCATGAACCTCCAGCAGATCAAGGCTTCACTCCAAGAGCATCCTGTATATCTTGTCACCCTGGGAGCTTGTGAAACAGGAATTGTGGATATCTACAATGAAGCACAACGCGAGCAATTTATAGGCTTACCCGCTGCCTTTCTCCAGTCCGGCACCCAATGCGTGATCGCTAGCCAATGGATTGTATTACGCCAAGAAACCTGCCAGTTGTTTAGCGAATTCTATGGCGAGCTATTCTCTGGCACACCTGGGATTTCCCCAGCCCAAGCCTTACGCAATGCCCAATTGAAGCTGCTGCGGCGAGAGCAGGCTGCTATGGCTCAGGCTAGACAACGACAAGGTTCTACCATTGCATTGCAGGTGAAAAACGATTTATCCAAGACACTGGTTAACGAGGTGCCGATTGAGCCAGTTATCAGCACCACCAGACCGCAAGCACCAGAAAAAACAGATGCCAAGCTTGACCTTCCCCCTGGCTTTTGGGCACCGTTTTATACCATTGGCAATGCTTTTGAGGAGATGCCTGCAAAACACTAAAGTACCGCTAACTGCAGAAATATCCAAATTTTTCGTCGAATAAAAGCATTCCAACGGCATTGAGAAGGCCAAAAACAAACTCGAAGAATAGCAATAAAGTCACTTTGGTTCTTTGAAGAGACAGCCTGAATAAACTCTAAGCAATTTGGCTGTTGATGCTTTTGCTTGGCTAATTAGGCATGGGCAAAATGAAAAAAAGTTTGCTATTGAAATATTTTTCATTCAGTCCACGAGTCGTAGACTGAATAAAATTTATTTCTTGTGTTTGAGCTAGCAACCTGGTATACTAATGCTGTAGATAAAATTCACAGCCTAGTTGCTAGCCGACTAGGGACGTGATACCTTCTGATGAATTCCCAATTGAAAGCTCTATCTTCATCCCATGTCAAGCTCAGGGAGCCCAACCCCTTCGGCGGACTGGCAGGTAACTGCCCGTTGGTGTAGCAATGAATAAGTATAAGGCTGCACAACTGATACTTCCAAGCACTTACACACACGCCCTGGCAGTGTCCTAAGTAGCAATGAATAAGTATAAGGCTGCACAACTGATACTGGAAGGCAACATCCGAAATCAGGAGCTACTCCTATAGTAGCAATGAAATTAGATAAAACCAAGTCGGTAGCCATTTCTGGCAAATTTTTTGTGTAGCAATGAAATTAGATCGCCTCTCTCAAGATGGAGATATTGGGCAACAGCCCAATATATTTTTGCAGTGACCAAATGTTTACGTTTATTATTGACCAGTAAATAGTTCTAGCCAAAATACTTGATTCAAGGAGGAACATCATGACAGAGTTGCTTGAACGTGCATTTGATAAAATCTCCAGGCTCCCAGCATCAGAACAGGATGCACTGGCAAATTGGTTGCTTGCAGAAGTCGAGTCCGAAATGCGATGGAGCAAATTATTTGCGGGTTCGCAATCTATCTTATCCAAGTTGGCTGCTGAGGCTCTCAGCGAGCATCGAAATGGTCAAACTCAAGAATTGGATCCAGACCAGATATGATCTCCAAGACAACAAAACGTTTTCAACAGGCACTTGCCCAATTGCCAAAGGACATCCAAAGTCAGGCGAGAGAAGCCTATAAACTTTTCAGCCGAAATCCGCACCATCCAAGCCTTCAATTCAAAAAGGTACACACGACTGAGCCGATCTACTCAGCTCGAATAAACATTGACTATCGAGCAGTTGGAATCCTTGGCGGCGAAACGGTTATTTGGTTCTGGGTTGGCTCACATGCTAACTATGATAAGTTACTTGACCAATTTTAAACCTAACAATGGCATGAACTCAGACTCGCTTCGCTCGCAGGATCAAAATGGTGGTTCATTGGCAATGTCGCTGGTCTAATTGACTCAAGGAGACACCATGTCCCATAACCAACTAATCACAGAAAAGAAAAACAATGGTAGGTATCTCCAGTATTCTTTAGTTGCAACTCCGAATATATTGAAATACTCGCTTAATAACCCCTTAACAGAAGATGTAATCTGGCATAATGATATATCACCGCTACTCCAAGATCTCCCAGAAAATGTAAAGAGAGCATTACAATACTGCGTAACTGAAATGATAAACAATGTACTTGACCATTCTAATGCAGATGTCATGTTCATCAAGGTTGATAGTGATGCATTAAGCATTCGAGTATAGTTGCTGATAATGGAATTGGGATTTTTAAGAAATGTCAAGAATCTCTAGGATTAAAGGATACTAATACTAAACATGCAATTCTTGAATTAGTCAAAGCTAAATTTACTTCAGATCAAAAAAAACACAGCGGCGAAGGCATTTTTTTTACTCTTCATATCTGTGATGCTTTCGCAATAAGTTCTGATAAATGCTACTTTGGTAGAGATAAAAATAATAAAAATAATGATTGCCTTTTTAATGGAGATACTAAAAACTTCAAAAATAAGCATTGCTGATGTTTTTAAGGAGTATTCTGATCCTGACATGGATTTTTATAAAACTCGCATTCCGGTTAAGCTTATGGAATATGAAGGCGAAGCATTCCCGTCCACAAGCAAAACGACTAATGACCAGATTAGATAAATTCAGAGAAGTAATCCTTGATTTTGCCAATGTCACTGGAATTGACCAAGCTTTTGCAGATGAAGTTTTTAGAGTTTTTCCAAAGGATAATCCCGATGTTAATATTGTCCCCATCAATTGTTCCCCTGAAGTGCAACGTATGTTAGACAAGCCAGCGGATGCTACATCACAAACAGCCAAAACTGATTGCTAAATTCTTAGCCTTGAACACGATAAAAAACACAATAAAAACACAGACTTTTGT
>JAKLHB010000353.1 GCA_022710345.1 Planctomycetota bacterium | reverse complement strand
CTTGTTCTTGAGTAAATTCTACTAATTTGCCGCCAGCAACTGGTACTGCATATAATTTGGGCGCTCCGGGTTTGCTAACTACGATTTGTGTGCCGTCTAAGGAAAAGCGAGGTGCAATGTAAAAGTTAGCAGGTGTCTTTTCTGCTGGTACTGCTGCGACTCCAGCGTTGGCAAGGCCCCGTTTTAATGCTTCTGCGGCTTTTTGACGATAGTACGCATCACCCAATTTAGCAGCATCACCAGCGTTATCAATGAACGCTAATTCGCAAAGAATAGCTGGCATAGCGGTTTCACGAAGAACATAAAAATCAGCGGTCTTGCAGCCGCGATTGTAGGTTCCTAATGCTGCTACGACTTCGGGATTAGTTTTGTCGCGTAGGCGATAGGTAGTATTGCCAGAATTTGGGTAGCAGAAGGTTTCAGTACCGTGTGCGCTGCCATTGAAGGCATTGCAATGGACGCTGATGAAACGATCCACACCAAGGCTATTGGCATATTGGGCACGACTGGCCAGACTCACAAAAACGTCAGATGTGCGAGTGATATAGACTTTATAGCCTGCATTTTTCAGCACGTTATAGAATCTTTGTCCCACATCTAGGTTAATGTTTGCTTCCCTCAGTCCGCAGCCAACTGCACCAGGATCACTGCCGCCATGTCCAGGATCAATACAAACACTTTGAGCTTGGATTCCAAGTAAAACAAAGAAGAACATCAAAAATAGGAAAGTGCAATTTTTCATTTTTTGCCTTTCTATCCATTCTTAGACAAAGATTTAAAAGCAGCCAGTGATAAGGCTGCACATACTAGTAAAAAGAAAGAACCAGGTTCAGGAACTACACTGTTTTTGAGGTCTAACACCTCCGTATTAGTCAGAGCACGGTTATAAACTACGACTTCGTCAATCATGCCATTGAAATATTCTCCACCACACAATTGACGACCTCCAATTCGAAAATCGTTGTATCCTGAGTGATAGTCTCCAATCAAACCAGAGCCAGCAATGGTGGGCAATGCAACGCCATTGATATAGACTGTGAAAGCAGAACCGCTGTATGTCAAAACAACATGAAACCATTGATTTAGCGTGGGTTTAAATCCTGTGTTAACCATAGTCCAACCTGGACTAGAATTGGCTACGGCAAAATACAAATATCCGTCAGAATATAGCTCAAGCTCATATTCTCCTTCGCGGTTGATGATGCAATCCCAGCCCGAGATTCCAGAACTTTTCATCCAGGCACCAATGGTTAATTGATTGCTCATTTTAAGTTGTGACGCTGCTCCGATTTGAATATAGTCGTCCACACCATCCAGTAAAAATGCTTGACCAGCAATTCCGGCCCCGTATGATGCTCCATTTTGAAGACTCCCATGTAACATATTGGGAGAAGAATCGTTCGCAGTTCCATTGCCATCCCAATATGCCACTAGCCCAGCTATGGGAATTGCCCATGACAATGAAAAGCTGCATAGCATAAAGCATACTAATATTTTTTTCAAGTTTTCCTCCTTTGCTTGCTTTTATGCATAGGATATGCTTGGCATACATGTTGATGCTGCATAACTAACTCTGGATATCGTTCCTGCAAAGATTTTACTCTACGCCGTAAAGCAAAACGATCGTTAAGTCCTAAGAGCCTTGCTGTTTCACTTTTAGATCCTTGGCTCATGCGCAAAGCCTTTTCGAGATATTTCAGTTCCCAACCAGCAAGTGAACGTTCTAAATCAGTTCCTTTCTCTTCAATTTGGATCAAGGCATCTTCTCCAATCGCTGGAGGATGGTTCACTCTCAGAGATATATCATCAAGTTCAATTACATTGTGATTGCGATAATTTGCATAAATCACAGAGCTTTCAACAGCATTTTCAAGCTCTCGGACATTGCCTGGCCAATGGTATGCCATAAACTGCTCAAGGACTTTTGTGGATGCCTGGCTGATTTTGGTCCGGCCTTGCTGAAAAAGGCGATTTAAAAAATATTCTACCAACACAGGAATATCTTCTTTTCGTTCTCTTAAAGGCGGCAGAGCAATTTCAAAGCTTCTGATGCGATAATAAAAATCTTCTCGTATTGTACTTTTTTTCAAGCATTCTTCTAAATTGCGGTTGGTGGCCATGATGATTTGAACATCCACAGACATAGATTCCGTGCTTCCCATGCGGGAAAATGTGCGTTCTTGGAGAAAGCGTAGTAATTTAACTTGCATTTCTTGATTTAACTCACCAATCTCGTCCAAAAATAAAACTCCGCCATCAGCTTTTTCTAAATATCCAATATGGCGCTGCAATGCTCCTGTAAAAGCTCCTTTTTCATATCCAAACAATTCTGCTTCTACAACATTGGCCGATAACGATGGGATGCTTACAATCACCATCAGCTCATTTTTTCTATAGCCTTGCTGATAGATCGAACGTGCCACCAATTCTTTTCCAGTGCCAGATTCGCCTCGAATGATCACACTAGTGTGGCCATACTGAGTGATGGCTGCAATTTGATCCTGTAATTTTTTCATTTTTAAGGAGTTTCCAATTAAATTAGTCGGATCAATTTTTTCGAGGCGTTCTTCGAGCGCAATGGCTCGGCGTTGTTTTTTATTTTCTAATAAGACCTTATGAAGCCGTTCTTGCACTTGGGCTGAATTGAATGGTTTTACCAAAAAATCTACGGCACCCAGCCGCATACATTTGACAATCACTTCGGAATCATCTATGCCGCTCATCATCACAACTCGAATGCCGGGGAAATCTCGAATGATCTCATTCAATAAGCTAATCCCATCTTTAGGTTCGTTCAGCCGAATGTCTAACAGCATCACATCTGGCAAGCTTTCTTTAAGGCTTTGCAAAGCTGCCTGGCTAGTGGCCGTAGGTGTCACACGAAACTCGTTTTCTAGCAGTGTGGCCAGCATACGCAATAAATCTTCATCATCATCAACAATCAACAAGCTAGGTTGCTGTTCCGGCATGGCTAGTCCTCATCTTGAATTTGGATCCAATTTTTGTTTTCGATATAACGAATTTGGGTGATGTGACTTCCTATGTCAACTGACAATGGGTCACTGCTTGTGCCAATTCAGGTGCATCCCAGAAAACATCCAAAGGTAAATTACTTGCTGCTGTGCTGTATTGCCGACTAGAAACTAGTCAGCAGCATCAACTGGAATTGAGTGAGCAATAACGCTATCATCAATTTTTATTCTCGTTCTTGATAGATCGGAATTTTTGGCTGGCGATAGCGATATAAGACAGTATAAAAAGATTGAGGCTTGACTTGTCCGTATCGGCGATTGTAGATTTTAATTTCTATTCCTACGGCATCATTGCCTAAATCTTGAAATAAAATATCATAAGTATAGTCTGGGAAATATGCTAATTTTTGTCCTTGGACAGGCTTAAGCTCAACCTGAGTGATGACATTTACATTTCTAAGTTCCGCAAGCAAAGATTCAGCAAGCCAAGCCATGCGTTCTTGGTCAATGGCTTGCTTATGGACTTCCAAAGAAGCTACATACAATGCCCATATACTCACACTCGCAACAATAAATACTAAAAGTGCCATCAATATTTCAATGAGGGTAAAACCATTTATGGATTTGATGTGGAGCATATCTTCTCCGATAGACACAGCCAGGCCTCGGTATTGCCGCCGCTGCCTAGGTATGGCGAAAGACAGAATTGCACTTTTTGAAACAAAGTAGAAAGCCAAGGCAGCAATGTGTGAAACACTGCCTCTGTTTCATGAGGGTCGAGTACATGTTTTGGTGTTTCAGGAAGCTCATATTGCGGCTTTAGCAATGATAAGACGATGCCTTGAGGTTTCAGCCATCGAATCACATTGGGCAAAATATGATGCTGCCTTGTCCATCCTAAATCAATAGTGACTAGGTCAACTAACTCAGGAGCAACCCAATGAATTGCATTGGTACGTTCGTACACCCGAACCCTTGAGTCTTGACGCAATGACCAAGCCAAGGTACCATAACAAGTGTCTACTGAATACACACTATGTGCATGATGCTTTAATAAGCAATCTACAAAGCCACCTTGGTGGCTGCCAAGATCAACTGCAATCCGCTGTTGAACATCAATTTCAAAGTGTTCTAATGCAAATGCTAATTTTAACCCCCCTTTGCTGACGTATGGGCAATCTTTAGGGCGATTCGATTTTGCACGATGGCTCATAGAATATTTACATCTAACCTCCAACATGTTGCTGATTATAACGCTTTTTGGGGGAATTGGCACAAGCAGTGGATTCCAAAAATTCGTTGTATTGAGGCATTCTGGTGGTCTCCGGTTTTGCTTGTTGCCTATCGAATTTGTTCCATTTCTTCGAGTTCTAATACAAGACGTTCTGCTAACTCTCTTTTGGAGCGAAATCCAGAACGAACATCGAATTTAACAATAAATTCTAAAATATCTTCATCCAGACCTGGTAAAACATTGTTGATGTCAAGCAATTTATCTGCCTCTAGCAGAAAACGATTTTTCACAATTCTGGTGATATATTTGCCTAATAGCTTACGACATCGTTTATGCCAGTTTGGATTCCCCAGGATATATCCACGTAATTCATTGCTCACATATTCTACAAATTCGACTTGTATATTTTCTGGAACCACAGCTTGCACAATTCTTAGCAAATCAAACTCCACTTCTTGGCTTTGGAGCAGTTGATTAGCTTGCATCAAAAAATCTTGCAAACTGCTAAAAATAGTGCCAGTGAATAACAATTCATACATACGTTCGCGAAATTTTTCTTCGAACTTAGGATCATCTTGCAAAAGCTCTTGAATTTTGTCCAATTTCTTTGCAATGAAGTCCATGACTTCTTTTACCATTTGGACATAAACTTTGCTTTGTGTCATACTTGCATTGGCTACATTGGTCATTATATCCGGAATAGGAAGTTGCAAT
>JAKLHB010000352.1 GCA_022710345.1 Planctomycetota bacterium | reverse complement strand
ATTCTACAAAAACGCCCAAAAGGAATTGATGAAGCACAATATTTTTGTGGCCGAGTGCGAACAAAAAGAGGCATAAAGAAACACGCCGCAATTGCCAGCATGCCCGACCGCATTGATTATGGTATGCGCGTTATAGGGGCGACAAGCTGGCCACTGGCTGGTCGCCCTTACAAACGACGATCATGCCTTCAATATTTCTTTATTCTTAATAAAGAAAATGTTTTACAAGGAGAAAATGTTTTTTATAAAAAAATAGTAATATAGCAATACCTAGTTGAGTTTGCAAGTATTGAAATTTCTTCTTCAATACAATAAGCCAGGCTTGATGTCGCATCAAGTCTGGCTTATTTGTTAGATGATATGATACTCTTCGCGCGGTCCTTGGCAGAGGTAGTGCATGAATGGGATGAGGTTGCTGTTTGGCTTATCTGTGCCATCGTAGAAGATATTCAGGACTGGAAGATTAAAGTCTTCGCGGAGTTTTTCTAAAAGGGATGCGGAGACATTGCCGGCGCAGCAGAAGGATGGATTGACGTGGACAACAGCATCAATTTGGCCATCACGGGCAAGGCACAGGGATCGGGCGAGTGTCACAGCGGTTTCGCCATGGATTTCTAAATCCATGCCAAACTTCTTGAGTGCGGCCAGCATGACTTCCCAAGGTGGTTCCTGGATTTTAGGCAATAGGTGCTGGATAGGGCGATAGTAAAATTGTTCCCAGTTGTCAAGCACTTTTTTGACCACGTAGTATGTGGCCATCTGGGTCAAGGATGCTTCGCTTTCTTGTCGCGTGAGTTCCAGGCTATAATGGAAGTATTCCATCTCTGTGCTCAGCACAACTTCACCACCCAATTGTTCGATTTGTTGGACAATATTTTGGTTAAACGCATCATTATTTTTGACATACATATCGCCTGTGATCAGGACTTTGGGGCGGTGATGTTTGTTCAGTTTGACTTGGTCAAAAATTTTGATGGCTTCTTCCCAAACTGGGCCTTTGCTGCGTTTTTCGACTGTGGCTTGTTCCATGGCCGAGAGTACTTCATAGACCTTACGATTGGTTTCTCCTGGCGTGCTTTCGTAAGGCCGAAGCGTGCAACCAATTCTGCGCAAAGCATCCGAGATAATCAAAGCATCCCAGAGCATTAAGTCCATCTTCAATAGAATGCGTTGGAAAATGCTAAAAGAGCTTGTGTTGATGACTTTCACAGGCATCTTGGCTTTTTCCAATGCCATGGCAATTTTGACCGGAAATTGGGGAAAATTGCATGAAATATAGGAAGTCGGCAAAAATACCACAGCTTGGGTAGGGTCGAGTTTTTCTTTTTCAACTGCTTTGATGATACCGCCCAGGATTGCTGGAATGGCAACGCATTCCCCTCCTAATGTATATCTAAAGCCTTTGAGCACGGTATTTGGGGATTCTTCGAGCACAATTGCTTTATATCCGTTGGATTTGAAGGCTGCTGCAACTAAGGCTGCTGCGATCTCATCTACGTGTGGTACCAGGATTGTTTTTTGCAAGGATACTTCTTCAGTGCCCATTTCAAATGATGGGGCTTCGGCTTTGGTTTTGCGCCAGGATTTGAAGGAATCAATTGCAGCTTCAACACGAGTTAAATAGCCAATATCCGAGCAATGTTCATCCAATTGGATGATAAGGTATGGTTTTTTGAAATGATCCATCAAATATTTGAAATACGTCATGATAAACGCATCTGGGCTGCATCTAAACGATGTCAGATAGATAGGGAATAGGTTATCAGATTCTGCAATGAACCGTGCAGCTCGATAAAGCTTTTTGCCATAGTTCCAATGAATCTTGGAAAGGATTGTGTCGCTTTGCGCATCTTCTGGAATATCGAGCATATCATAATAGATGGTTGGATAACCTAATCGCACAATGCGTTCTACCAACGAAGCATTCATCACAGGATCTAAGGTATTATAAGGGCGGCCTAGGATTACCAATTGGACATGATCACTTGGATGTGCGGCTAGTACTTCCTTTGCTTTTACAATTTTGCTTTGTTTAGACTGGAGGTATTCTTGCTGGCTGCGTTGATACGCCCATTCAATTTCTTCTTTTACAACCCCGTATTTTTCAAGATGCTGGTGTAATTCTTTGATGATTTCTTCTAACGGCTGATCCAATTGCAACAAGGGTGCCACAAGTTTGTCTTGGGCTTCTTTAGGAAGCCGCGAGCGAATGATCAAAGGCAAATGGCTGGTGTAATAGCAAAAAAAGCAAGGTGTACCTTCAGCAGACATGGGCTGGCCGTGTTCTTGTTGATTTTCTTTATAAAAGACTGGGAAGAAAATCATATCCACATTTTGCTGTGCAGCTTTCCAAAGTAATCCTTGCGCTGTGAGCAATGGAGCACAAAATTCTGCGCTTGCAATTTGTTTGCCTTGTTCAAAGGTCTTACGGTCTGTTTTGAGCACTCGCACCATAAATCCAAGGCGTTGGAAAAAACTACGCCATAATGGCAAATATTCATACATAGCCAATGCACAGGGAATCAATACAGTTCCACGAGCATTATATGTATCGCTATAATATTCTAAAAAATTAAATTGATTTTTTTGAAGCGCAACATAGCGTTTCTCGCTATAATCTCGGCCACACATCATTCCATAAGCTTCTTTGCCATCGGGTGTTTCAATCACAGTCAAACGACAATTGTTGTGGCACAAAGCGCAAATCTCGGTATGGAGGGTGATGGGGATATCTACAAAATGAAGTCCAATAAAAGAAGAATGTGTCTGCCCTGTCTGCATCATGGTAATGCAAACACCTAGAGCACCAGTAAGATGAGCGTATGGCACAACTTTGATTTCTTTTTGCAGATATTGTTCAAACGCCGCAACAAGTGCTTGATTTCGAGCTGTCGCACCTTGGAACATGATGTGATCGCCACAGGGTGCGCCTGCTACGACTTTATTGAGGTAATTATCGCGCACAGAATAGATCACGGCTGCTGCAATATCTTCTGGTTTCCACCCTTGGCGGATGAGCCTGTTGATGTCGCGTTCCATATACACGGTGCAACGTTCTGAAGTGATCGGGGCTTTTCCTTTGAGAGCACATTGTGAAAATTCGCTGATAGGAATATTCAAGCGTTTGGCTTGTTCTTCGATGAAACTGCCAGTTCCAGCGGCACAGACATAGTTCATCACAGCATTGGTGACGGATCCATTGGAAATTCTTGTGAATTTTGCGTCTTGACCGCCAATTTCAAGGATTGTGTCCACTTCTGGATATAAGTGCATGGCAGCACGCGCATGAGCAGTGATTTCATTGATTTCAAGGTCTGCGTGAAGTGCATTTTTGAGCAATTTTCTACCAGAACCTGTGGTGCCTACACCCAAGAACTCAAATGCAACTTGATGTTCTTTTGCATAATCTTGGATACATCGAAAGATATCCTTGACTGCTTCAATTGGCTTTCCTGCAGTGCGTGTGTAGAATCCTAAAAAAATACGGCCTTGGCCAGATGTAAGGATAGCTTTGGTGCTGGTTGAGCCAATGTCAATGCCTAAGTATACTTGGGGTTGAGTAGGATGTTCATAGACTGTGATTTCTGTATTGTACTTCGCTTTTGTGATGTATTGGTCAAAGTTTGGATAATTTGTACCAATGAGCTGCAACAAAGGCCTTGTATTTTCTTCCTGCAAGACTGTACTTTCTAGCAACATTTCTGGTGCTATGGGCTTGCTCTTTTGAGCATATAAAGCAGCCCCATAAGCTGCTAGAACTGCAGAATATTGGCTCACAGCCATTTCTTCTAAGTAGGCATTTAGGCTTTGTACAACCCGCTTATTCAAAGAAACGCCGCCTGTAACTAAAGTGAGACCATCTAATTTTTGTCCTTTGAATAAAGACTCTACTAAACCATCTACTAAGCTATCGCATAGGCCTGCTGCGATTGCTGGAACTTCCACACCTTGTTGTTGTAAATGAATGATGTCTGTCTTGGCAAAGACCGCGCATCTTGTGGCCACACGTGGAGGATTTCCTGTATAGCTTGCAGCAGCATCTGCAAAAGCCGCAATATCCATACCCAAACGAGTAGCCTGTTGCTCTAAAAACGCTCCTGTTCCAGAAGCGCAAGAGCTGTTCGTGAGATAGTTTTGCAGCCGTTTATCTTTGATATGGACTAGGCTGTAACTTTCGCCTCCCACATACAAAATATGCCGAACATGCGGGTAAAGATAGCATGCAGCATCTGTAATTGCAACAATTGGATCTAAGTAATGAATTTGGGCATGAGCAAGAATATCTTTGCCTGTGAGGCAAAGTTTGATTTCTTTATTGGGTATTTGGGATACAAGCTGGCGCAATGTTCCTGAGATATTGCCTTTATGTTGAACGTAGATCGCATCTTGTACTTTCCCATCATTTAAAAATACCATGCCAATACTGATCGCACCAATGTCAATTCCGACTTCCATAAGGTCCTTCCGAAAAGTATTAAAAATTTTGATGATAACGTTTTTTGGAACGGCGTAGTCAGGCCCAAAATACCTTAGCATCAGCAGAAATCTAAAACTAAAATTGCTTGGTTGATTGAATTAAAATAATATTTGAATATACTAATGTTTTGCTTGTGAAGCATATTTTCGCAAAAAGCATGTTGCTATGCAACAAAAAAATTTAAAAAATAAGTTGCCAGCCAACAAATTTTTATCTAAAATTATCTAAAGAATTTGTTTACTAGCAACTTAGGAATTATACTACGTATTTAATCTTGTGTAGAAATCTTCTTCTTTTTTAAATTCTTTAATTTCATGGAAAAGATTTCGAATCAGGTTATCAAATCCTCGAATGAAATTGCCTTGAGTTTTGCTAAGGATGGACATGGCCTCTAGTTCTTCTGTGACAGATTCTTCTCTGGATAAGCCATATCCAATCCAAAAGAGTGAGTTTAGTAAATCAG
>JAKLHB010000351.1 GCA_022710345.1 Planctomycetota bacterium | reverse complement strand
AACACTTGCATTTCGAAATTTTGATCTCATGCACGTGCCATCCTATTTTTGGCTGGTTACGGAAACGTCTGATAATTGATGCAGGATTTAAAATTTCATTTTTTTTTGCAAAAAAATTTGAATTTTATTTTGATTACAGTTGCAAGAAAAAGAAAAATTCTTTATAATTCTATTTTGTGTGAATACTCAAAATAAGTCCCTTAAAAGGAGGAATGTTTAGTTCAAAATATTTTCAAGGTAAGAACTGTGCTCTCAATATGTTGAGAAATCGCTTACCTGATTTAAGCCTCTATAAGAAGGCAATCCACGCATAGTTGCTAGGGACGTGGCGATATAATTGAAAGCCTTATAGCAACCTCATGAGATCCAACCGCTTAGGCGGACGGGCAAGTAACTGCCCGCTGGTGCAGAAATGAAATAAGTATATATTGTACTTATTGTTAAGTTTCTAGTACGATAAGTTGCTAGTTTGAACAACTAGCAACTTAGGTTATTCTATATACTCTACTCAGTAGATCAAATTAGAATCTACTCAGTAGATCAAAAATAAATAATTTTGCTGAGTATACTAAACTATTGTTGTAGTTTAGTATGCCTTGGCTTATTGAAAGGCAGGTCAATATGATCCACAACACTAATAGGGGAAGTGCGCTGGTCATAGCGATCGTAACCAGCGTGGTGATTGTTTCTTTAGCTGGTTCAGCCATATATATGGCTGCTTATGAGCAACGGTATAGTAATAAAGAGTCCTATCGCATGAAAGCTCGGTATGTTGCCGAAGCTGGTATTGCGCGCGCTATTAAATATGTCAATAGCAATTTTGCGAATGTTAAGCTGTCATTTACAGAGATTGATGCATTGGCAAACACGACATTGTTTTCCAATGAAGCTTTTTTAGCAGCCTCACAAGGCCAAAATGTAAAAGTTGGCGAATATAGTGTGACACTCAGGGTACTCACTGAGGCTGATTTTACTCCGCCAGAAGGCGAAGATATTAAAGGCAATAAGGTCAATTCATTGCGCTATTTTTTAGTCACCTCCACTGGCTTTGTGCCATCAGCAGCAAAACCAGAGAGCAAAATTACCATCAATGCCACGTATCAAATTGGTACACGAGTAGCGCACGTTTTCGATTATAGCTATTTCATCAACAATTGGGGCTGGTTTTATACTACGGATCTCAGCTCATTCGGCAATGTCCGGTCCAATGGAGCATTTAGCTTTGGAAGCTACAAGCCTGTGATAGAAAGCAAGCCCAGATTTGAATATAGCATTGGTACTGATTTAATTGGCTACATTGATGACAATGGCGATGGCAAGGAAAACAACCAGGATGGCGGTGTTTATGCCTGGGATTATATCCAGGGTGCTCCTTCAACTCTTTATAAACCTGATTTGTATCAAGGTCTCAAGGGAGCTAACACCAGGCCAGAAGTGCCCCAGGTTCCTATGCCAAACTTGACGAATTTGGGATTGTATGAACAAATGTCAAAAGAGCAGGGAAGCTATATTAAAATCGCTGGAACCACAATTTGCGATGGTGTTTTGGGTGATAATGAAACCAAACAAAATCTATATCTGGAAGGCACCTACGAAAATCCCATTGAAATCAAAGGCACCATTGTTGTGCGCGGTGATTGCATCATCCGAGGCTATGTCTCTGGTAAGGGTGTAATTTACGCAGGCCGCAATATCTATATTCCACAGCGTATTTTGTATAGGAATCCTCCATCAGAACGACGGCCAAGCACCAACAGCGAAGCCAGCCGTGAAAATTGGCGAGAACGCGCAGACGACAAAGACTTGCTTGGCTTATTTGCACGCGAACATGTTGTGATTGGCGATTATACCAACAGCACTTGGCAAAATTATGTAAGCCAGTGGGTCAATGATTCAATGAATAAAAGCAAGGAAGATGCAGGTCCGGATAAAATCCCCAACACGTATGATGCTGGAGAAGGCGATGGGAAATGGACCGTCGAACTCGATCCATCTGGCAATCCAATTCCTGGAACTGGCGAAGATATTGATGGTGATGGCAAGTTTGATGACACGACCAAAATGTCTGAATTTAACCTAGGCTCTGGCACATTCAGCACTGGCCATGCCCAATGGGCTGGGAATATTCCCACTGGTGTGACTTCCTATCGTCAGGTAACGTACTGGAATGACACCACAGATAATCCAGGCATTTCAGGTTCATCCAATTTCCCGCAAGTGGATGCTGTGCTGTATTGCAACCATTTTGTGGGTGGGTATTTCTACAATTTTGACTATAGCTATAAAAATGATAATCGTGGACATTTCACAAATAAGAAAGAAATTGCTTTTAATGGCTCGATTATCTCTCGCAATGAATCGCTGATCTTCGAAAACGGCAATAAAGTTGTCCTCTTCCATGATGAACGGCTCACTGCTGAAACAGGCGAACGTTTTGGCCTCACTATGCCCCGCGTGTGGAAACCATTGAAATTGATCTCCATGTCCATAGACTAAGGAACGGATCATGAGATTTTTGATATACTTGATTCTCCTCAGCTTTTGTTTGATGCCCTATTCATACGCAGTATTTCCTAAAGAAACAATGGAAAAAATGGCTCAGAGTGGCACTGACGAAGAAAAAGAAACCCAATTTCAGGCCGAGCATCACCCATATAGAACGCTGTTATTTTCTGTTCACTCTCTTAAAAATCCAACACTTTTGCTTCTCAAACTCCAACGACATTCAGATGCAGTTTCCAGTTTTATTTTCTATAAATTATCAGACAAAACACAAGTGCAAGTCAATGAATTCAATGATCAGCTTCCTCCTAAACCTAAATTGCTCAAGGGTGTCCTTAACGCTATCAATGAAATTGTATTAGGTCCCTTTTTTTACACCCCCGAACTCTTTGCTGAAGTAACGCTCTCTCAAGAAAGCAAAACCTTGCTCACCTGGTATCAAGACAATGTGCAAAAAGGCACTGCCAAGCAAGAGGAAATCACAGCGCAGACCATTCGGCTACATCGTTTGCTTTTGGAAGATACTTATCCAGAAGAACTATGGGCATTGAATCGAACTGTTCGCAGCGAAAGCCTGCTGGCGCTAGCCCGTCCATCAGAAAACGCTGTAGTCTCTAACACGGATCAAGAGCAACAACGGTTTTTAGAGATATACGAAGGAAAAACTTTTTCGTATCCACCTATGGCACAAGAGCCCAAACCTGTCATAGAAGCTCCAGAAAATAAGCAAGAAAGCCCTGAGAACGTGGATGAAGAACAAGGATTGGCATGGGGCACGATCATCCCATTAGGGCTGATCATCATTGCATGTTTCTGGTTAGTTCGTCAATGGCAAAGCTCTCATTAATTTCATTCTAAGCCCTTAGGGTAGATTTCTGCCCTAAGGGCTTGTTTTTCAACTACCAAGGGATTTCCATGAACTTGCATCATTTAGACCCTGAGCCTGCTAAAGTTGAGATGAATTTTGGAGACCACTTAGAAGACTTACGGCATCATGTCATTCGCATTGTATTGGCTTTTCTTGGAACATGCGCTGTTTGCTTTGTAGATCAGTCATTTTATATGCGCTTGATTTTGATTCCGCATCAGAGCACCATGCAAAAACTGCATTTGCCTCAAACAATTCAGGTCTTGCGGTATGAAGAGTCATTCTTTTGCCATCTTAAAGTTGCAATCATTGCCGCAGCCATTTGGACCGCACCTTTTGCTTTGTATCAGCTTTGGCTATTTTTACGCGATGCTCTTTATGAACATGAAAAAGCTTATATCCAATGGTTTTTGCCTGCTGCGCTGTTGTTTTTTATCGCAGGGATTTTATTCGGGTTCTATATTTTAATCCCATTAGGATTGGCCTTTTTAGCAGGTTATGGAAGCGACATCATTCAAGTGGGATTTACCCTATCTTCTTATCTTTCCCTTTTTTTTGTGCTTACTTTTGTGGCAGGCATCACCTTTGAGTTGCCTCTGATTATGTTTTTTTTAACAAAATTGCATCTTGTGCGTACTGCGTACTATATGGAAAAATGGAGATATTTTGTACTCATTGCGTTTGTAGTCGCCGCTGTCTTGACCCCACCAGATGCGGTGACCCAACTACTTTTGGCTATTCCCATGATTTTGCTCTATTTTTTAGGAATTGCTGTGTGCCATATCGAAGAAAAATTTCAAGAATTGAAAGAATTATATATTTCCTCATAGTTTGGCTAGCAGGATGCCAGTCAAATCCAGAGCATTGGGACTCTGAAGATTTTTATCCTCAACATGCCCAATCTCCTCTTGTTTTTCGAGAAGCATCAGCGAAGGTATCTGCTACAACTCAGGATTGGCAGCCTATTTGGCAAGCCTGTGGTGAACAAGATCAACATTGGCAGCATGAGCATCAACCATTGGTACAACAATATAGGAAACATATACGAGAGCAAGACAACAAAAGTCCGTGGTATTTCCTGGCCGGCCGTTTGTTAGGCCTTATTGGAAAGCCAGAATCAGCCCGCTACATGTTTCAAAAAGCGATCGAATACAACCCATCGGATGTTTGGGGCCACTATGGTCTAGGTATGTATTTTTGGAAAAAAGGCAGCGAATTTTACGCACGTCTGTACCTTGAACATTGCCTGAAGTTAATTCCTGATTTTGTACCTGGCATGCTTGGGTTAGCTAAGTTGGCTGAATCAGAGAACCTTACGCTTGCACAGCAATATCTGGAGCAATGTCTTGTAATTTTGCCAAACGATCCGCAACTACATCATCATCTTGCCAATGTGCTATGGCAGCAACATCAGCCCAATGAAGCGATCAGTCATTTACAACGCGCTATTGAGCTTTCACCTCAAAATCCTAATATATTGAAAGATTTAGCGTTAATATATATACAAAAAAAAGAGTATAGCAAAGCTAGGGCTATTTTGCAGCAACTCATCGGCCTCTTGCCCACCCATCAACGCAAAAGAATCCAAGAT
>JAKLHB010000350.1 GCA_022710345.1 Planctomycetota bacterium | reverse complement strand
GAACAAACGGAGGAGGCGGAAAAGAAGCTTCAGAAAGCATTGAAAGATCAACAGGAGGAGGCGGAAAAGAAGCTTCAAAAGCAACAAGCCGATTGTGAGCAGAAATTGCAGGCTGCAGTCACACCTGAGCAAAAAGTATTGAAGCAAACAATCCAAGAACTAGAAACTCAGTTGAAAGATCTGCAACAATGCTACAAAGCGGTTCAGAAAGAAGCAGACGCAGCGCAACAAGAGGTACAAAAAGCAAAAGCTGAAGTGCAACAGGTACAAAAAGCAAAAGCTGAAATGCAACAAGAAATAGTCAACTTAAAAGAGAAGCTGAAGGCACCGCCAGGTTTTCAGTATCTGAGAACAGCCACATACTCCTGTAATGGCGTAACGAACATAGTCAAAGAATACCAACATATCATGACTGGTTTAGAATTTGTACTCATTCCTGAAGGAAGTTTTAGCATGGGAAGCCCACCAGGCGAATACGGTCGAAGGGACGATGAAATGCAGCATACAGTCAAGCTATCTTCTTACCTCATCAGCAAGACCGAAGTGACGCAGGAAGTATGGGAGAGCGTGATGCATACCAAACCTTCGGATGTAGAAGGGACCAATTTCCCTGTCAATCGTGTTTCTTGGCATGACTGCATAACGTTTTGCGAACAAACTAGATTGACTCTGCCTACAGAGGCTCAATGGGAATACGCATGCAGAGCAGGAACGCAAACTGCGTATTATTTTGGAGAGCGTTCTAATGCAAAGGACTATGCCTGGTATGACGACAACTCAAAGGAAATCCAGCCTGTTGCCCAAAAAAAGCCTAATGCTTATGGGTTGTATGATATGGCAGGAAACCTTGGGGAATGGTGCCGAGACGAGTATGCAAAATCTTTGCAAGCCGATGTGCTCAATCCAGTCGGCCCTTCAGGCGGAAACGAAAAGGTAATCCGTGGCGGATCTTGGGATGATTTGATTCCCTGCCGTTCTGCAAAACGCAATCAGGCTGCTCCATCATTCCCATCGAAGTATATAGGATTCCGTGTGGCTGTTACGCTGCCTTCCAGTGAAAGCGATGCACACAAGTGAGCTTACCAAAGCAAAGTGTGCTATGAAAGAGTGAATCAACATGAATCATAAAAAAGAATATCATCAATTAATTCCTTGGCCTTTTCGCATATATCCATTGGTATTGTATGGTTTTTTATTATGTTATGCTTTCTATGCCGTCATCAATTATTGGCTAGATGCCTGGATATTGAATGATTTACAAAATATTCGTCTTGAACAAATTCCTGGTGAAAAAACTCGGGTGAAGATTCCAGATTATCCTACATTACTGGAAACTTTGAGCAAAGCTGCGTTAGGAGACAGCACTATGCAATGGCAAGGTTTGCAAAAGGAATTGCAAGCTCTTTGCCAAAAAGTCCAGGAATGGGAAAAATTTCCAGGTGATTTAAAAGATTTTGATGTTCAAAACCCCGGATATGCTTTGAATTTGGGGGAGGACTGGCAGAATACAGACGATTTTGCGAGGGTTTGTGCACAATGCAACACACTCATTCAGCAATGTGATGAGCAGCTTCAAAAAGACAAAGAACCTTTTTCGCAATCTGAAGAAAAACCTAAATTAGAAAAAATTCGCAATACATTGAGTACCCTGGCTGAAAATGCAGATATGGGAAAAACAGAATTGCCCAAAATTTTTGATTTCTATCAACAGTATCAAAAAGATTTAAGCGGCCTTGTGCAAAATGATCGCAAGTTTTATCAAAAGCTCGAGCAAAAGCAATCTGGAAGAGCTACGAAGATTTTGGCTATTTTAGCAACCATGCAAATTCCCAATCTTGAAAATGGCTCCCGAATGAAGACCTTGCCGAGCATGGAAACAAATCTTGTGAAAGTGCAAGAACAACTGACGGAACTTCTGAAACTGCTAAATTTGTATATTCCCACCACGATTTCATATAACGAAATAGCGACTCTATTATTTGCTACCTCCAAGAGAACCGGGCAGCATGAAATAGCGATTGCTTTTCTTTGGGACTTGATTTATTGCCGGGGAGAGGACATTCCTATTGAACTACAACCGCCTACAAGGCAAAAAGGTCTTATGACTTCGCTATGGGATGCCATTGTTTCCAATCCAGGAGCATCGCAAACCACAGCGGAAAAAGCTTGGGATTATTTCATTGGGTATGTCCATCCATGCCAAAGTGATTTTTATTTTGGCTGTTTTCCTGAAAAAATTGCGTTCACTACATGCAAAGAAGCAATTTCTTTTCCCAACAAAGTTCCGTGGTATTATCCCAACCGTCAACTTGGTCCTTTGAACACCGTAGAATCTTATCAAAATCTTTCGCAGTATTGCCAAATCGAAAGAGAAAAAATAGATGGCCGAATCGTGGAGCCACTGGCTGATCCTATTTTTCTCATGGTGAAATATATCCAAGAAATGTTGCGCAAGCAAAATTCGTATAGCAGGGCCGTGAATTTCAATGGCTTCATTCAATTTTGGAGCTTTTGGTTCTTTGGTGTTGCCATCTTAATCTTATGTACAAGGCTGCGTTACTACACTGCTGTCCATTTGTTTGGCATGTTTCCAATTGGAAAAGAGCTACGTGGATTAAATAATGCCAAACAATTTGAAATGCATTTAAACGATTGGGAAAATGCCGACCTCGATGTGCCGAGCAATTTAGCAAAATGTTTCAAAGATGCTCAAAGCTTTATTGTGGAAAATGCATTTCAGCCACTGACGATCCGCCAAGCCTCTCATTATACTTCGTTGGAAAGCAGACGCGAGGAGGAAAAAAAAGGCTTTGAAATTATTGATATTTACCGTGAGTATATGGAAAGCGGCTATGCAAGCATTCGGTATCTGGCCTGGTCTATCCCATCCATTGGCTTTCTAGGAACTGTTTTGGGTATTGGTTGGGCCATGATTAAAGCAGATAAAATCGTTACAGAAAGCGGTGTGGGGCAGGCAGAGATTTTGAAGTCCATTACCATAGATTTGGGTGTGGCTTTTGACACTACTTTGATTGCTTTGCTGTTGTGCATTGTGCTCATGCTCTTGATTTATTGGATTCAATCTGCAGAAGACATGCTTTTTAGTCAGACCAAGGAACAAATTTCACGGATTGGTGGTTAGGCTTGCTGATTTTTATTGTTCCTTTTATGTAGAGCGAGATTTTTGATGGCTAAAAACCGAGAAATTTCTATTTTTAATCTATCTTTTTTGGATGTGCTTTCCAATGGCATGGGAGCATTGATTTTACTCATGTTCATTTTCAGCGTCTTAGTTCGTGAACAGCGTATTCAGGAAGGGCAAAGGTTGTTCATTGTGGTCACATACGATGGTTCTAGCAAAAAAATGCCCAATTTTTCCATCAAAGCTCCTTCCCAAGAATTATGTCCATTTGTCCGAATGGACAATCGCCCTATGGTTCAAGTATTTTGTCTGGAACGAGCTTCGCCAGGACATTGGCAAATTGTTGCTGAACAAGCACCGGAGGGCACTTATGCTTTAGTGGTTTATTATGGTGATACCTTACTCACACATCAATCTGGCTTGCGAAGCGCTTTGCCTGGTAGAGTGGTGATCCCAGAAAACAGTAAGGGAGCCGTCTATGAGTAAAGCAAACCGAGAAATTTCTATTTTCAATTTATCCTTCCTGGATGTGCTTTCCAATGGTATGGGAGCTGTCATTCTCCTCAGTTTTATATTTGCTGCCTTGCCTAAAAATGAACCTGGTGAACCTGGACAGTTTGCAACTGGAACCTTTTTGGTCCAATCTCTCAAAAAACAACCCTTGCGCCCAGAAATTCGTCCCGTGCTCACGATCTTTGGCCCACCAGATGCAACAGGAAAACAGATTGTGGGAACTGATGTTCCACGTTATGCAAGGAAAGAAATTCTCATTTATGGCAATGCTGACCAAGAATGCGCCTGTGCCAGATTTTTCCTAGAAGATCCCATGCCCGGAGAATGGAAGGTTGAGTTTCAGGTAGATAATATCAATCCTTCAGAATATAACGATTACACAATTAGTACACAGATCACAACCAATCAGGGAGTTCAAGAGCAAACCAATCAACGATATACAGGCACAATTGCGCCCATTTTTTTTAAAATTGTAAAAAAATAGTGGTATGGAAGTTTTTTTAGTTAAAGACCTGATGCAAGCGAGTGTTGTGTGTGAACGCAACACTCGCTTGAATGTGTGATGTCTTCTGTGTCTATAATGACACGGACGTGTTTATTCCAGCCGCATCGCACCATTTTCCAGCCAAGGTGTCGGTCTGCGGGCGCTCGCGGGAGACGTGGCAGAAAAAGCGTACCAATACATTAGATTTACAAAAATAAAAAAGACATGGCAGGCAACCCGCATCATCCTGCGAAGCAGGATTTTTTTGGAAAGGTTGGGAAGTATGATGATGAAAATTCTACATTTTTGCCCAAATGTCAAATTTTTAGTTGCACATCAAAAAACATTGTGCTATAATATTCACAACGGTAAAAGTCAGTTCGTGCCAACCGTGTTGTTCGTGGCGGCTCGTGGAATGCCAATGCCTGCAGGCTGCGCTCTGCTAACCGCGACAGGAACGACCCCGGCAACGCCAACACCAACCTGGGTTTTCGGGTTGTTGTCAATCCATGTATCTATAGTGAGGATATGTTCACGGATATATCCTGGTTTTCCAACATGGCCAGACTTTTATCGTGGCCAAGTTTTACTTGGGCAAAGAAAAAAGAAAATAGGATGGTTAGTAGCCTAGCGAACATCATCCTATTTTTTTATGCAATCCTAAATTGCATGCAATTAGAAGCTCCTAAATTGCATGCAATTAGAAGCTCTATCTTAATCTCATAGAAAAGCTTAGGAGCACTTCGGTGGGCTGGCGGATAACTGGCCGTTAGTACAACAATGAATCAGTATCAGTCTGCATAACTGATACTTACTGCGCTTCCCGATTGAATTCAATATAAAAATTGCTATACTG
>JAKLHB010000035.1 GCA_022710345.1 Planctomycetota bacterium | reverse complement strand
GGATGGCCACTTTTGCTAGATTGCGATAATGATGACCAGATTCAGGATCACTTTTAATCAATATTTCTAGACGCTGAATTGCTTTTTGGCAATAGTCTTGAGCCTGCTTTTGATATTTCGCTTTTACTTGAGGGTCAGTTGCCTCTTGGCTTTGCCTCAATTGTCCACCTGCGAGTTCATAGAGCCAGTCTGCTGCCCACGTTTGGGCTTCTTGATAATCTTGACGATTTTTGGCAATCTGCTGTTTCCATGATTGCATTTCAGCATCTAGTCTTTCTTTCTCTTTTTGCTGAAGATCAGGAGCGGATTGTTTTTCAAGGGTAGCCTTGCGAGATTTTTCTAGTTTTTCATACGTTTTGTCCAGTTGGGTAAGATAGAAAATAATAAATTCGAGTGCATTGGGATAAAATTCTAGCCCACGGGTTCGCTGGACAATGGCGATCATTTTATAGATGTTTGCATTATCTTGAGAGATTTCGAGATACTTTTTGTAATGCTTCAGGCTTTTTTCCAGCCATTGTTTTTTCTGCTGCTCTTCTTGTTCAAGCCGGCGTTCTAACTCAGCCTGAGTTGGCATGGCAGAATTTGGTTTACTTGCACTGGGTTCAAAATGAGCTAAACGAGGAACAATTTTGGCAATTTGCTCACTGCACAATAATGCTTTGCGATAATATACAGAACCTAGGCCAGAATTTAGCAAAGGATCAGTATCATCCAATGCATAAGCAATTTGAAAGGCTGCCTCAGCTTCATCATATTTCTTGAGATTATATAATGACCAACCTTTGTAAATGAGCGCTGGTTTGGACTCTGCATCTATCTCTAAAGCAAGTTCCAATTGTTGCAAAGCATTTAAATATTTTTGGCTGTCATAATATCCCTGGGCACGGTAGAGATATTCATCTCTTTTTTGACTTTGGTCTTGAGTGAGTCCACAGCCTATGATCCAAAGTGCAAGAAAGAGGAGGGAAAATAACGATATGCGCATCATCTTTTGATCCTTTTCTCAGAACCATCTTTCAGCAAGGTGTTTTGCATTTGGCCCAAGTCGCTAGGAAGCATTGAGCATTGGCAATGGCATTTCTTCAAATCGTGCTTTTTTCTTGCGAGGCGAAGCGCCTTGTACGCGGATTAACATTTTTTGGCCAATTTGAAAGTCAAAGTGATTTGGTTTGATACAAAATTCTTGCATGAGATCTGGAATAAACACCATGACTTTTTCATTTTCTAAAAGCCTACTAACATATGCCAGATAATCCTTGCCTTTGTTCTTTTTGAGGTATTTATGAATCCAGAAAAGATAGCGATTATGTTCGGCTGTTTTGACCAATCTTTCTGTACGCTCCATCAAAACCTTGATGGTTTGTAATTCTGGCAAAGCATAAACTGGCTCTTGATGATTCAGCAATACCTTTACTTGTCTCTGAATGACTAAATCACTATACCGCCTCATAGGTGAAGTAGCTTGGACATATGCAGGGGCGGCTAGTGTATAATGAGCTCCTGGTTCTAAGGAAAGAGTCGCGGCAGGCAATGCCCATCGAATTTTCATAGGATATAAGGGGTCTTGCAATGAAATTTCATTTAAGTTATAGGACGGCTGGCCTTGTACTCTGAATAAAGATGCTTGCTTTTGACTAAGTAAGTATTTAGCCAATGCAACGTTATATAATATCATCAATTCTGATACTACCAAATGGCCTGGATAAAATGGGATGGGCTGAATCAGGACATCATCATTTTCGACTTTTACTTTGAGGTCTGGAATTTCTGTGATCACAGCGCCAAGCTGCCGACGTTTTTCTCGAAGTTGATTGGCAATGGTTTGCAATTGGAGAAATTCAGGTTCTTGACCAATAGGCTCTGTGGGGACAGTTTGCTCATAACTGCAACGTCGCTTTAAATCCACCAATGTTTCTTCAAAATATTCTTTAACAAGGTCGCCTTGCGAATCAAAATAGAAAAAACCAGAAATGGCAGGACGGGCAATGCCAAGAGCTAAAGTTAGGCGTTGGACCAAAGGCTCTGGAAATAGGAAAAACTTGCCCTCAGGAAAATATAATGTTGCAAAACGCTCACTAGCAAAACGATCTAATTCGCTATCTTTCCAAATAGTATGGGCAACATCTGCAATATGCACACCTACAACATGATACCCATCTTCTTGGTGATATGAAATAGCATCGTCCACTTCCACTGTCTCGATGTCATCAATCGCAATATTCCAGCAATTCGAGATACACCGCCTGGACGGAGGTGGGCTAGACTGTTGCAAAATTTTTTCGGTCTCTTGCAACACAGCATTAGGAAATTCTACAGTCAGGCCTAGGCGGTATATGGTTTCATTGATATCTTTTGGCAAAAGGCCTTTTTGTTCCAAAAGTAAAACTGTTTCATCCGGCGTTAAAGAAAGCAAAGAAGCTAATCTCTTGGCTTCAGCCGGTGCTTTTTCTTCACCTTCAAGAGCGTATTTTTTCAAGGCATCCAGCCATTTTTTAGCTGGCTCAATTTGAGGATCAAACTGCACTGGCTTGGCATCTTGCAGCCAACTGAGGAGATTTTCTTCAAGAGTACGATTTTGTTTCTCTACCTCCACACGGTGCAGACTAGCCTCCACCAATTCTTGAGAAATTTTATTAAAAGCCCCATTGCGATAAGCTAGACGATGTTGGTCGTTGGACAATGCCACCCATAACGCTCCTGTGTTTTCATCGCTTAGCTCTGAAAAATAAGCTTGGGCCAGTTCTAAAAAACTGTAATCTTCATCTGCATCTAAGCATTCCCAAAGCATAGAAATATCTACGGATTGTTCTTTGAAGTTTTCGCGTGCATTCTTTAACCCAAGTTTCATATTTTTTTCATTATCAGCAGGTATCAAAGTTTTGAAGAAGTGCAAAATTTTTTGGCCTGCAATTTTGGCTTTTTCACCGCATTCTAAATAGATATCGTATTTATCGTCGTCTTGTCTAAGTACTAAACCTAAAAGGAGCTCGCCGCGGCGTTCTAATCCTACCAATTTATAATTTTTCATATTTTTTACCAACGCAAATATCGAGACGATATGCAGTTATTGATTTTCTATATTAGGCATCGCTATCCAGCGGCGTGATGTCCATTTCGGCTCCCTTGCCAAACACATATCGGGCCGCAATTTCGCCGCCTTTTACATCAGCTACAGTGCAAACATTTTTCAAAGCAGTTAAAAATTCGCTATAATCTAAGTCTTTTAAATCTTTGCGTGCAACAATCACCTCAATAAAATTGTCCTCACTTAGCCCAAATTTAGCGCTCATGGTCTCAAGATTTGAATTCAAACGCATTAATTCTTCTAATAATTTCATTCTAAGAGACTTATCTGAAATTTGTGTAGCTTCAAATAAGGTAGAACGCAAACAAAGAATATCTTCTTGAAGGTGAACTTGTACTTCTATTTTAGCAGTCCCCGAGCGGAAATCAATTCTGAAAAGATTGGGTTTTGCCTCTACAAGTTCCTTGACCTTGCCTTGGGTGAGGCGATTGACATACTCATTGATTAGTTTAATGCGACGGTCCATAGCTTTTCCTCCAAAGCCCAAGAAGCAATTCGGGGCATGCATGCCCCGAGATTGCTTTAGAAAAGATTGAAACTCATACCAACAAGCACAGAAACATTGGATAAATCTGCTTCGCCTTTAAACTTATAATTGGATGCTGGATCAAATGTGAAGTCCGTGACATTATAATGCCATTTTCCTTCAAAGAACAGGCCCATAGTTTTAGTTAAGGAAATTTCAAAGCCTAATGCAAGATGCACAGCTAAGCTAATTGTGTCAAAATCAACATCATCACTAAAGGTATTGATGTTAAGCCCAACACCAGCTTGGGCATAAGGAGTAATGGTAAAACTTTCACTTTGGATTGGATACCTGAATTCAATGAAAGGGGCCAGCGAAAAAACATGAGCAGACCCAAAGTCCCCTGCAACTGCAACAGCTCCCAGGCTGGATCGAGTTTCTATAAATGCATTTTCAATTGGCATGATGTAATAATCAATTGCAAAGCCAACGCCAAATTTTGACATAAGATCATATCTTATGGATAGACTTGCTGCAAAACTGGCCATCATATTGAGCTCATCAGATACAACTTGCCCTGCAACACCACTTACAACTGCATCATCATCAAAATCTAAGTCCGCATCTAGCCAAGGGATCGAGCCACCTAATGCAATTCGGGCACTCAAAGCTTGGCCATCTGCCATGGCAACATTCAAAGAGCCAATCAAAAGCACGAGAATTAACATACGTAGAATCTGACTCATAAAATTCAGTGCCATTCTGGCACAGCCTCCATAAAAATTTTGATGTTTAGGCAGCAAACCTGATTTGAACCATAAAAATCTATTGTAGCGTTGCGAATGAAATTTAGCAAGAGAAATTTACAAGCTCTCGTGAGATTTTTCTAACGCATTGACAACCAAAAAATAGATTAGCAAGCCTATACTGCTTTGGTAAATAATTTTTTATAGATATCTTGAATATCAAATAACAACGATAGCAAAGCTGGTGTAAGCACTAATGTAAATATAGTAGAAAAACTAAGTCCCCCGACAATTGCTGTGCCAAGTCCGCTGTACAATTCTGATCCAGGTGCTCCTTTGAGACACATCGGAAGCATACCAAAGATTGTGGTCAGACTGCTCATAAACACAGGACGAATTCTGGACATAAGGCTTAGATGAATGGCTTCTTGCTTTGTTTTGCCTTCTTGGATAAAGTTGAGAGTCTGGCAAACAACCAAGATAGCATTGTTCACCACAATTCCGCAAAGAATCACAAACCCCAATAATGTAAGCATATCCGCAGGCACCTGGTTATAATCAATTGCCCATAAGCTGCCAGAAATAGCCAGCGGCACACTAAACATAATGATCAGAGGATAAAAAAAGGATTCAAACAAACTAGCCATTAGAAGATATGTCACGATCACAGAAAGAATAAAGGCCAATGTAAATGCATCCAAGGTCCGCTGAAGGTCAGATGCTGCGCCTGTGATTTCAATGTTGTACTCAGAACCTAAGCTACTGCGCATACCACTAATCAAAGTATTCACATCAGCAATTGCTTCGCTCAATGGCTTCTCTTCAGGCAAATTCACAGTTAAAGTCACTGCTCTCATACGCTCTTTATGAAAGATTTGAGTAGGACCAGTGGCGACTGAAACTTGAGCAATATTTTCCAAAGTGGTATTGCCACGCCCAGGGACCATAAAAGTCAATTGCCTCAAGTCATCAATATTGGCAATCCCGTGAACATTACCAGTGACCATGATATCGAATTCATCCGCGCCATCTCTAAATTTGCCTGTTCGTTTACCGGCGACCATGGTTTCTACAAGTTCAGCCACTAATGAAGTACTCAGGCCAAACGCGGCTGCTTTCTCTCGATCTGTTTTAATTTGAATTTCAGGCAACCCTAGTTCAAAATCTTTGACAATGTCGCCAAATCCAACTTTTTGCCCCATTTCTTGCATTTGTTGCTTCAAAGTATTTGATAATTCTTCCAAACGATTAAGATCAGGTCCGCGGACTTCGACAGTAAAACTTTTACCACGAAAATCAAAAATTCCAGGCTTGATGGCAAATGCATATTGCGTACCAGGTGTCCCGAATGTCATCATTGTCATGCGGAACGAGATATAGTCCAATGGTGAAGCAAAAGGCATCCCAGTCATTGGATTGACCTTCATCGGCAATTCATCCAAGGGTGTACGGGCTATTTGTTTATCCACCACAATACCAATGATATTGAATTCTGTGCTGGCAACCGCAAACATGTTTTCTACCACACGATTTTCTGGCACAGGCCCTTTGCGGTCATCAAAAAGCATGTTGTATATTTTTTGCTCCATGCCTAACGTAATCTCACTGGCTTTGTTGATATTGGTTCCTGGGTGTGTCTTAAAGAGCACAATGATAAAGTTTTGATTGCCTGAAGGCAGATATTCAAGCGCAGGCTGATAAAGCCAAATCATCCAGAGAGAGCCGGCAATAATCACTAGAATGAGAGCAACTTTGACCATCATCACTAAACTCATACGAGACAGCTTCTCTGCGTAATTCTTCCAATACGCCCCAGTGCCAATGTATGAGATTAACCAGAAAAAATAGCCCAATAACCCGCCGATAAAATCTGGTATGAAAAAAATCCATTTGATGATTTTATGATAGAGCGAATTGGGATCATCCAATTTTACCAAGCGAGCGCTTAACATTGGAATTACGGTTAAAGCTGCAACAAAAGAAATACTGACGCTAATCGAAATCGTCAATGCAATGTCTTTGAACAATTCACCTGCTTCGTCTTTTACATAAACGATTGGAATGAAAACAGCGACAGTGGTCAATGTGGAAGCTAATACACCTGACCAAATTTCTTTGCAGCCATCTAACACGGCTTTTATTCTAGCTTTGCCCATTTCCAGATGGCGATAGATGTTTTCAACCACCACAATCGAATTATCCACCGTCATTCCAACTGCAAATGCAATTCCTGCCAGGGAAATGATGTTGATGGTACGATTCAGCAGCATCAAGAACAGGAAGTTAGCCACAAAGCAGATTGGAATCACAATGGAAACAACAAAAGTAACACGAATGCTCTTGAGGAAAAACAACAACACGATCACTGCAAGCAGAGAACCTTGCCACAAATTCCCCATCACAAAATATAGAGAATCCCAGATATAATCAGATTCCTGGAATGCCACAGTCAACTTTAGACCAGCGGATCTACCTTTGTACGTGATATTCGCAAATCGTTCATTGAGCTTAGCAATGGCTTGTTGCAATCGTTGGGTCACTTCAATCACATTGGCACCAATTTTACGAGCCACACCCATTGCGATCATGGGTTTGGTATCTCCGTGAGTGACAGAAGCAACACGCTCAAACGTGTCTTTTACTTCTGCAATATCTTGAAGATACACCACACCTGTTTCATTTCGTGCAATGACCATGCGTCGCAGATCTTCCACAAGATCAAATTGGCCAATTGTGCGTAGATTATATCTGGTCTTTCCTTCATCTAAATATCCACCACGAACATTTTGGTTTTCAAGCAAGATCGCTTCTCGAACTTGGCTGATGGTCATACCTCGTCCGGCTAAAGCATCTGGATCTAGCACAATCCAAATCTCACGTTCTCGCGTGCCAAATACCATAACATCGCCTACACCATCCACACGTTCTAGTGTATCTTTGATTTCCTTTTTCGCAAAGTACGTCATTTCCTCTGTGCTCATGGTATCGCTTTGCAGCATAATCCACATGATGCGGTCTTCATCTTCGGATGTGATAGCAGCAATGATAGGCTTTTCAGCATCTATCGGCAAATCCTCTGCCTGGCTGACTTTTTGCAAAACATCCACAAATCGGGCATCGCGGTCCACACCCCACTCAAATTCCATTTCAATCTGGGAAACCGAATCACTCGATGAAGAAGAAAGCTTGCGCAACCCTTCCACAGAGTTAATCTTTTCCTCTAGTTTATCCGTGATTTGCTGTTCTACTTCTGGCGGAGCAGCACCCAGGTAGGTAGTTTGAATGCGAATGATCGGACGATCCATGCTGGGTTTCATCTGAATTGGCAATGAAAAAACAGCCACAAGGCTGAAGAGCGTCAATAGCAAAATACCAACAATGGTAGAAACTGGATGTTCTACCGCAAATTCAATCCATTTCACAAAAAACTCCTTTGGTTATACTCTTTCTAAATTGTCGGCCATCCGTAGCCACAGCCTTTATGAATGTGCGCATAAAACTATAGAATACTTTATGCTATGTGCACTGGCATAAAGCCAGCGGCTACGGTTTTTGATATTTACGAACGGTTATCGAATAAAATACCGGCCATAATTCTGTTCAGCCAAATTCCCTAAAAAGTATTTGTCCTGATGTTGGCCAAAGCCAATCACATAAAACACCAATTTATGTTCACTATTCCACTGTTTGATGGCGGCCAAGATTTGCAAAGGGTGTTGGGTCACTCCAGACGTGGCTAAACCATCAGAAAGGAAGTAAATGATTTCAGCCCGCGGAGACCCAGAGCCCAATTGAATGGCCTTCTCTAATGCTCCATAAATGTCTGTACGACCTCCGGCTTGAAGACCATCTACCCAATGATTGGCCGCTTGAATATTTTCAAGCGTTGCTGGCATCAATTGTGTTTGCCAAACATTGATTTCTTCAGCATACGCAATAAGATTAAAATATTCAGAGGGCTTGAGAGCTTGGTAAGCATTCTTCATTTCTTTTCGTGCATCGGCTATGTTCATACTTCCAGAGATATCCAACAAAAACAACATGCTTCGAGCCAATACTGGGACACCATAAAAAGTGCGAGGCTCTAGTGTGCCATGTTGCCCGCGTTGGGCCACTCCCTGACGAACACCAGATTGCTGACGGATCATATCATTCAATTGCTCCTGCTTTTGAGCAATGCGCTGTTTTCGTTCCTGGAGGTATTGTTCCAGCTTAGGGTCCTGAGTAGTTAGGGATTCTTTTATTTTGGTCAGATTTTCGCTGACATTTTCCGTAGGAATGTACTCCTCATCCAATGCGTGAGGTTCTGTCGGATTGCTTTCTTCCTCTGGTCCATTCTCTTGGGTAGAACCTGAAGTGACAGCAGCCGCAAAACTCACCTGTATTAGATCACCATCTGGACGGCCCGATGCTGGCAAAATCAGCAAAGATAAAACTAAAAGCAAGACCAAATGCATCAGCGATGAAAGGACGATGCATTGAATGGAGCGTTCTTTGTCCTCCATCACTTTGCCCCACCAATCCCTAAGCCATTGAGAAAAGCTAATCCGCGTTGTTTTTTTTTGCATAACATTGTCCCAACGACACTCAAGAAAACATTGTTTCCTTTTGCCAATTGCAGTTGATGCTATCGGTTATTTTCGAGCCGGCAAGCAAGCAAATTGTCTTTGGATGTTCTTTTTGGCGCAACTGAATTGGCACGAGCAATGCAAGTTTTGTAAAGAGTAGGTCCTCAAAATCCGTTCGAATCAAGAAATTTGATAGCAAAATTTGTTTTCATTATAGCAATTCGCAATCTTTTTGCAAGTCTTTTCTTGCAATAGTTTGAATTTCTTGAAACTTTATCTGCTCAATGGAAAAGACCGCGTTGTTTGCCAACGCGGCCATTTCTTATGCAAGTAATTGATACAAAAGCTGTACGATTTGCTGCCTTGCCCATCCTAAGCTTGCTTTTTCTTGGATGGTACGAGCAATTTGGTATTGCACCCGAATCGGGACATCTTGAAGTTGATATTTCATAGCTAAATAGCTGATAAGCTCTTCACTCACTTTGGTTTCAAATAAAGAATTACTATCTAAAATATGCAGTGTTGGTTCAAAAACATAGTGATAAAAAAGCCAATGGAAAAGAGCTGGAATATCTGTAGATTGACTTGTGCTGCATAAGGCTTCGTATATTTTCTGCTGGTTTGCTTCAGATAATTGATCCATTGTTTCTGCAAAATATTGCACAATAACGCCTTCAGCAATTGTCTGAAATTTGATCATCCATAATTCAATGAGCAACACTTTGTTAATTTCTTGAGCTTTGGACTGCCGCAGTTTTTCTAAAAACCGTGTCTCTCGCTTCACGCGCTTGGTCGCTGCCATCTGCTTTCGAATTTCAAAGTATTTCTGCATGAACTGCTCTTTGCTAGCCGTATCTATTGAAATTTGATCTAAGGCCTGTCTTATCTCTTCTTCTGCCCAAGGCATGCAATAAAGGTCTAAATACTGTTTGGCTTGACTAAACCCATTGCTTTTATTTTGTTTGGCATCGCTGAGAATGCTGCGGATTTTTTCTCGATGCTCAGGCTGCAAATGAAAATGATAGCATTTTTGCATGAAATCCTTGATTTCTTTCAGTTCTGGCAATGGCTGACTTTCAAAGATCGTGAGATAGATATCGCGCAATTCAGGATTTTTCAACTCTGGATAAATAGAATCTATGAAGGAGTTCCGATTTTGCCGTAAAAATTCAATCCAATTCCATGGACGCTGCTTACTCTCTGAATCTAAGACATATTGTTCTGTAGCTAAATAATCTTGGAAAAGTCGCAATTTTAAAGGCCAATTTCGTGCTTCGGACAATAAAGTTTGTGTTTCAGGCGTATCATGAATGAGTGCAAAATTAGATACAGCGAGTAAATGCTCTGAATATTTGGTTTGTGCGACTTGATATTTTTGCTGTAATTCTGTATATTCTCGCTGCAACTGCATCCACAAGATTTTCTTGTTGATGTTGAGCATCCCTGGTTGAGGACTGCGAGCTGCTTCAAATTGATATTGCAAAAATTCCATGAGCACACTTCGATTAAAATTAGGCTCTTGCACCTCTGTTGGCAAAAATTCTAAAAATGCACGTTGCAATACATCAGAAGAAACGCTATTCCAACGAGCTGCCGCAATCTTACGCAGATCCATCAAAAAATTGGGCAAGTTCTGAAAATGATTGGTATGCTGGTACAAAATACTATAAAGCTGGCCTGCCATCGGGAACTTGGGAACTTGAGATTCAGTAAGCAGCAAACCATTTTGATAAAAACACTGCAACAATTCGGTCACTGCTTTTTTTTCTAGGATCCCCATGTCTAAATTTTTCTGCATCACTTGAACAACAAATCTGGTAATTCGAGCCTGAAGTTGATCAACAACCAAGTCTGTGAGCAATTCTGGTTGGAATTGTTCAAACAGAGGCCGTTCGTTTGGGCTATTCCAAGGCGTAAGTGGCTTAACCTGGCGTATCGTAGTTCCAGACCAATGCGGCATATTGGCATACTCACTCCAAGAAACGCAGAGTGGCTCTAGCTCCTGCAAAATCAGTATACATTGCGAATACAGAGCATACTGTTTTCCTAATTTTTTTGCCTCAATGGCTTGCGCAATATATTGAATTTTTTCCAAATACCAGGTCAAATGAGGATCATGGGCCAGCCATTTCCCAATGCGCTTGAGTTTATTATACAAAAACTCCAACGGCACTTCATCTGCCTGCATGGTCCAGGCTAAAATATGACAATGAACTTGGGATTGTAGCTTTTTCCATTGCTCTACGAGATTGAAGCATAGCCACGTCAATGACTCTACGCTCTTGCCGAAATCGTCCGATTTTTGCGTATTGCAAAATTTATCCCCAAAATGATCATAGATAAATCTTGCCGGCTCTTCCTGAGCTACTTGGAGCTTTGCCCAAGCCTGCGCAATGATTTGTTCCCAAGCATTCCAATCTTGGGGAATTTCCATCAACATTTCACAATTCGGGCCACGCAGATCTTCCTTCATTTTTTTTGCTAAACTCGAGAGCCCTTTTTGCAACAATTCCAAACATTGTTCCATGATCGCTAAATCAGCCCAAGGAAATTGCTGCGTATAAAAAGAAAGCTTTGAGAGTGTCTGCAATTGCTGCTGCTCTACTTTGCTCAATTGAGATTTCCATAAATCCCCACAATGATGAATCACAAAATTTGCTAAAGAAATGGCATTGACTTCTTGCTTTAGAGATGTTGGGAAAAATGGATGCTTGCTCAATTGATTGTGTTGCTCTTGCCAAATTGCCTTCCATTCATTGGCATTGCGAGATGTATCTATGTGTAAATTTTTATGAACCTCTAGTTCATGATATAAAAGTACACTAGCATGTTTTTCAATCCCACACCACGCTGGCAGTTTTTGAAGCCATGTAATTTCATCATCGCTTATTTCTTCTATCCACTGTAGAGACAATGCTTCTTCCAATAATTCTTGCTTTTGTCGTTGCGATGCAAGCTTTACCTGATAGCAACGGTTCAAAAGAAACGTTTGAAGATACATTGTATCAATTTCGCCGGCTTGAATATGAGCTGTTTTGAGATATTGTCCAAAACACCAACGTTCCCAAAATGTCAAAAGAGTCAAAAGCTCTTGAACCCGCTCTAAATCCGGCCTAGGCTGCTGTTGCAACAAGCGGAAAAGCTCACTATGCAATTGTTCCAAGTCATTTGCGGGAAAATCATACGTGCGATTGGGATTTTGCGCCACAATGCTCGACATGACCTCTGCGTTCATCCAGGCGGATTCCATCAAGGTAGCCAAGCATTTTTGAATATTGCTGCCAAAATATTTGAGTTGGCTTGGATCAAAATAACTCTGTACCTCGACAATCCCTAATTGCTCTAATTGCTCGAACACCTTTTCTTGCAATTCATACAGCTTATTTTGCTCTTGCCAATGTTTGGCTAAATTCGGAAATAAAAATTCTAAAAGCTTGCCGGCTTCTCGTGGATGCAATCCATATCTTTCTGCTTTGGCAATATCACTGCAATACTCGCGAATGATCATTTTTCCAGGTTCTATGAGAATGTCCCATGTACTGTCCAATGCCGCTGCTTGCGTATATTGCAGCACAATTTTTTGTTGCATTTCTTCATCTAAAAGCGACCATGGACAATACCCACAAATGCTCAATCCAATCACAAATAAAAATCTACGCAATGTAACTTCAAGGCCAGGATTTTGATTTTCTGGAAAAAATGCAGCAACATCTTTCGTGACCAAGGAAAAATGCCGATAGTGATATTGGCTTTCTTTTCTAAGAAACAGTGCATCAACAAGGCGTTGGAACACCACGTCATGGTAGCCTGAAAAATCAGACAAAAGAGCGCGGTTTAAATCTGTTCCGCGCAAATGATCTGCTGCTTTGCCGCTGAGCATCCGAATTGCAACTTTAATCACAGAGAACCATGAAGAAGCCAAACTCCTGGCCTTATAAATTAACTCTGGATGAAGCTCGTGGTTAACAGGCGAATTCAGCAAATGAAACAGGCTAAACGAGGCATAATCATTGCTTCCGACCAAATGTTCTGGATTTTCCTGATCCATGAATTTTGGATAATGGCCACCATAATCAATGATCTTCCATAATCCAGAAATATGCATTTTGAAATTGCCAGGCTTAATGTCTTGCAACATCCAAGGGCTTTGAACCAAAAGCTGCGACATCCAATATAAAAATGGAATCATGGCAGGAAATGCAAGATAGAACCCTATATCTCCGTCATCTTTTTCTGCCCCTTCCTTAGGCCGGCATAGATGATCCTGGAAAATTTGATCACAGTCTAACAAAAAGCGAGAGCATATAAAAATATTGTCCCCTATTTTTTGAGGCAGAGATAACACTCGATTTAAGCCAGGATACGCTTCTTGCATGGCATTGGCATTGATCACTTCATGCTTAATTGCCAACAAGCGTTTGACTTCATTTTTAGCCTCATTTTTCAACACATTCAATGCTATGCTGCCTGGCAAAGTACGCTGAATCTGCAATTGAAAAAATTCAGGCCATTGATTGCGTATTTCTTGAGTGGAATAATATTCCCATAGAGAATTCAATGCAATTTTTTGCTTGGAAATCCATGGATTTAAGCCTTCCCACTTGGGTGGCATCCAGGCTAATTGCCAATCTTTGTTTCCAGGATGCTTGGCCCATAGATGCTGAATCAAACTTCGGCCATGATCCGCGAAAAAACTCGCACTTTGGGCAGCAAGGCTTTCTAAAGATAAGCTGATTTCATAAGGAAAAATCTTCCTTACAAAACATTGCTCTTGCCATTGCTCATTTTTCCATTCAAAATAGTATTCTGTATTCAGATTGGGCGCAATTTGAAATAAATCTAACATGCTCCAATCTTTTAGCTTAGAAATATCTAAAATTTTATATAGCCAAAGTTCAGCATTTCCTGGAAGAAATTTTTCTCTGAGCAAACTATGCAGCTCGTGTTCATATTGCTCTTGGCATAGCATTTCTACTAATTTAGGATATTTAATACTTTCTAATGCTAATGGTTCTTCAAAATCCCAACAAACTTCAGATTCGATTAAAAAAGGCACTAAATCACTGAGCGTAATTTCAATTTCATGATTTGCAAAAATTTCATGAATTGTTTGAACAACATCTGCATAGACTTCACAATAAATCTGCTCATTTTTATTCCAAAATTGAGTGCGAATGCCTGCCTGATGGCTGCTAAAATCCATCACCTTCAGTGCCATTTTACGGCCATCAATGATGTCCTGCACTAAATACACAGAGCCAAAACCGCCGGTCGCAATACGCTTGAGCAATTGCAGCCCATAATCAAGGCAAAATTGATTGATATGATCTTGGGATTGTACCATGGGGTCCACAAATCCCCAAAAATTGTCACGATCTGCTTCCTTTTTTGCAGCAGTATCCAAGTTTGATTGCAAAGAATAACGTTTCATGGAAAAATAACCCTCAATGATGTTCGTGTAGCAATGCAATACCTGCCCAAAGTATAGCAAAAGCAAAGAAATAATAATTCAAAAAAGCCACTCTAGCCAATAAGAAAAAAATAAAATATACCATTCCGACTCCAAAGCATCCATAAGCCAGTCCCAATGCTCGTGTCCGGCCCCAAATTCCCAAATAAAAACTGATGCAGCTTGCTATAATGAGCATCTGGCGATCCATGAGCGGGATATTCCAATTTTGTTGAAACACAAGCACTGCATATAATCCAAAGCTATCCGATCGAGGAGCAAAATCAATTCCAATGGTCGAGCGATAAAACCCTGCCCAATCGAAAATTGCAAATAAGCTTAGAATCAAACAAGCTGGCCCTAGGAACGCTAAGCCGGTTTTCAAATTTTTAATAAAATAGCCCAGAAAAAATAAACAAAGCAAGACATTGGTCTGCTTAACAGTTGCCAATAAAGATAAAACAATCAACCCCCAAATAGAATGCTCACGATCCATCAACCATAGACCTAAGCCTAGGATTCCTAATGTGATCACTTCACTCCATCCCTGTTCAACCACTTGAGCTGTCGAGGGAAGCAAAACCACGAGCAGAGCAACATATTTATTTTTCCGATATAAAAATAAAGGGAATATAAAGAATATCAACAATGCAATCCAACGATAATCCACCAACCAATTGCTCAGAGCAGCCAAGATCGCAGGCAAAGGAAAATAATAATATGCAGAAGCATGACCACCAAAGAATTGCTGCAACTCTGGCGGATAGATTTGCTGATAAGCGTGCCCATAAATGTTTTCCCCAGCCCGCAAAACCACACCTGCTTCCTGAGTCGTATACCAAACATCATTGTAAGGCTGGGGCGAAAGAATAGGCACAATCAAAAGCAAAAGAATTCCCACCATCATGCATAGCTTCCAATGCTGTTGCACCACCAACAGCCCAATGATCACTCCTGCAATACTATATAAAATTTGAACCCGTACTAATGGGATTGCTGGATACAAAATCACTGGCGCGAGCAAAAATATCCAAGGCAAAGCAGTGAGCAGAATTCTCCAATGCCAGTCATTCCAGTCAAATGCTCGCAATCCAAACATGGCTAAACAAAAAGTTCCAGCACACACAAGCCCAATTTTCCAAAGATCAGGATCATGGATATATTTTTGCAAAACAAGAGTTCCAGTGAACCAAAGGCATACACTGAACCATCCTAGGATCGCTTTCCACATACCAGCCTCACTCATTCTTAGGATCGCTTTCCACATACCAGCCTCATTCACTCTTAGGAATACCAGCCTCACTCATTCTTAGGATCACTTTCCACATACCAGCCTCACTCACTCTTAGGATCACTCATCATTAGGATCGCTTTCCACATACCAGCCTCACTCTCCTAATTTTCCCTGGCATTTTAAAAGCATATTTTTGACATTCGGATACGCAGGCGATAATTGCCAGACTCTATGAAAATCAAGCCTCGCTGAGGTATAATCATGCAAACGATAGAAACATAGACCACTAGGATCGCTTTCCACATACCAGCCTCACTCACTCTTAGGATCGCCTCCTAATTTTTCCTGGCATTTTAAAAGCATATTTTTGACATTCGGATACGCAGGCGATAATTGCCAGACTCTATGAAAATCAAGCCTCGCTGAGGTATAATCATGCAAACGATAGAAACATAGACCACGCTGGAAATAAGCATAATCATCTTTGCTATTCTGCAAAATGATTTGGTGCCACAACTGGATGGCTTCTTCAAAATGGTTTTGCTCCATATACTGATTGGCTTCTCCACGTTGACGATCCACATCCAAAGACATGGTGCCCACGCCAGCTTCTGGCATAAAAAAACGGTCTCCCAAATACAATTCCCGTACCTGGTTATCCTGTACTAACTCAGATGTTGGGCCATGTTTCAAAATTTTTCCCTTGTTGATGATATAGGTTCTATCTGTGATGCTAAGCGTTTCCCTTGGCTTATGATCCGTGATCAAAATTCCAATATTTTTTTGCTTCAACTTCACGATTAAATCTTGCAGCGATTCCACGACTTTTGGATCAATGGCTGCAAAAGGCTCATCCAGCATAATGAATGCAGGCGTATTCAACAATGTCCGCGCAATCTCTAACCTACGCCGCTCACCACCAGATAAATTCCCTGCTTTTGCCTTTCTCAAATGCGTTAACTGCATTTCACTGAGTGATTCATCGAGCCTTCTACGCCGCTCTGTCTGCTTGAATTTCAAATGCTCCAACACAACCCATAAGTTTTGCTCCACGGTTAACCGAGCAAAAATAGTCGGTTCTTGCGGCAAGTAGCCAATCCCAAGCCGAGAACGACTGTACATTGGCAACCGATCAATGTTTTGCTCATTGAAAAAAATCTGCCCTGCATCTGGCTGGATCAACCCAACCACCATCCTAAATGTCGTTGTTTTCCCAGCCCCATTCGGCCCTAAAATACCAACAATTTCACCCTGCTGAATGGACAAAGAAACATGATCCACCACAATACGCTTTTGATAAATTTTGACTAAATCTTTTGTTGCTAATGTCGCCATTTTGCATTTCCTTGGCAAAAGAGTTCTGCTTTGTCAATCATTGACAATCGCATAGTAAAATCCGTATCTGCTATGATAAACCTTATGACACAATAGGTTGCATAGCGTTATGTGCGTCTATAAAAAAGCAGGCTATGTCGTTATTGTTTAGACAAACTGCTATATAATACCAATTTTTCCCACATATTGCCAATGAAAATTAAGCCAATGCAATCTGATGCCATTGATTTTTTCTTAACCGATTATATATCAACATGATTAACACGAATAATAAAGAATCTAATGCCAAGTTTTGAAAGCAGCCCATCCAAAAGATCAAGTTCAAAGTGTGACAAAGCTTGTCCCAATAGCAACGAAAATAGTTCAACAGACCGCTCCCGCATTCTAAGCGCCGACGGAATTAATCAAGAAGGATGAGTTTGCGCTGCTCCTTAAGCCCACAAAGAAATCTCATCCTTCTTGCATAAAAATTTCAAAGCAACGCAAAAGTCACTGAAAGCAGTGAGACCACAAAAGGAGCACGAAAATGAGTCCCACTGCAGTTGCCAGGATTTGCTATTTTTCAAAAAGCTGCATCGTAATTGGTTGGGAAAACACGCTGTTTTCCTGACAATACAAGGTTTCTAGCTTATAAGAATAACTCAATCCTATGCTAACATCTCTGTCCAAAAATGAATATCGTTGTTTACCAAACGAATTAGGATAAACAGGGATAGGATAAGCATTGATTCGTTGATAACATTCTGATTCGGCTGCGCTTCGCCAGACATGGAAAACCGTGTCTGGGTCCCCTTCATCCGCTTCCCAGGAGAGGGCGATGGCTTCGTCTTGGGGTCTAGCCTGCAATACCGTGACCGGATCGCCAAGATACCGAACCACGGCCATCTTACCGCTTACACTAGCGTCTTCGGCATTGCCTACGCCAATGATTTTGCCGTCTGAAAGCAAGTTTACCGAGCGAAACACCGCAGGTTTATACACTTCAGGGACTGTCCGTGTCTTGCCATTGGTACCAAAGCTCGAGTCTATCGTGCCGTTGGAATTATACCGGGCTAAAGCAAAAATTTGGCAATACCCGCTGCCGGCATAACAAGAGCATGCACCTCCTGCCAAGATGATTTTTCCATTGCTCTGGACTGCTATTGCATAAGCCGTATCTGAACCAGCACCGCCTCCCTGATGGGTGCAAAAATTGGTATAAACCCAGCCCTGACCATTGCCAAATGTAGTATCACGAGCCCCGCTCTTCGTGTATTTTGCCAAAAAAAAGTCATTGGATGATACTCCATTGTCGTTGTGGTTGATCCACCCTGCGACCAGGATGCTTCCATCGGAAAGGGTTTTTATGGAGGTCACTACGGAGCCAGGAATCAAGTCGCTCACGGAACCATTCGTGCCAAAGCTAGTGTCCAGAGCAAGGTTTGTATTGTAGCGGCGCATAGAAATAGCACCATAAGCAAAAATGATTTTGGACGCACCATCTACCTGCTGGATAGCTAGTTTTCTATTATCTAGACCATCCGTGCCCGTTAATACATGATTCTCGTATGCACCATCCGTAGCAGCACACTTTACAATGTACTGATAATACTGAGTGTACGTTACAAAGAAGATTTTATCATTATAAAGGCATATATCATCCAAGCGTTGCCCCATGCTGTTAAACTGCGTATAATAGCGCAGACCTGTCCCTCCGAAGGTAGTGTCCAGGCTAGCATCCGGATTAAACCGTGCCTGCATGGCATAACACCAATTGCCATTGGTATTATAAGTGGCTGTGCCAGCGATGAGAATTTTATCATCGGCTTTGCCAGATGGCTGGAGTGCTAAAGCTTTTGCACCATCGCTCGAGGCTATAGGAGATAGATCTATGGTACGCCAGCCATTGGGAGAATTAAAAGTAGTGTCCAGGGTACCATTCGCATTGTATCGAGCCACGAGCGTATCCGAGGTATAATACCGACTGCCAGCCAAAATGATTTTTCCATTGGGTTGCACTGTGGATGCGCTAATCGTAGTATCATTTAAGCTAAAAGTCATACCATTAGTGCCAAAGGTGGTGTCCAACGTACCCGGGACAAAGCCCGTACCCTGGATGGCAAAATCATAGGGATTCTCATTGCTGTCGTTGTTAGTAATGCTGATATTGGCCGAGCGTAGCCCCACAGCACTAGGATCAAAGGTGATCTCAAACGTGGTGGATTTGCCAGGTTCTATAGAAGTAATAGGCTGCTGAGTGACTGTAAAGTCACTAGGATGAGAGCCGGTGATAGAGATTGGCAAGGTCAAGGTTAAGTTTGCTGGTCCCAGGTTTTTGATGACAAATGAATGAGCTGAGGTAGAGTCTGTTACAGCAACAGATCCAAAATCAGTACCATCGGCACTATTGGGCGTAGAAGCTGGATTATCCACAATGATGATGTCATTGCCTCGTATCTCCATCTCGGATGTTGAAAGCTCGTAGGTAAATCCGCCTGCCAGCGTTGCTGTCCCTCCTACGTTGTCCACTACCACATCCTTTGGTCCCACGGTACCAGCCGGGGTTTTCCCCGTAATCTGGGTAGAGCTTGCCTGGAGGTCCGTGATCGAGTTTCCTCCAATGGTCACCGTGAGCGCACGGCTATAGGTAAAATTAGTGCCTGTGATGGTGACATCCGTTCCTCCTATGGTGAAGCCTTTATTAGGCGCAATATTGGTGATTGTCGGAGCAGCCAACACAGGAAGCATGAGTTGGACCAAACCTGGATAAGAAAGTACCGAGGAAGTATGATCCGACATTTGCCACTCCCAGGTATCCGTGCCAGGAATGATCTTTTCCTCTACGATGGAACCCGTAGGATACTCAGAGATAAAATCATCGGGTGCCACAGGCAGTATCACCTTATTGAGCAGGGGCGTTGGCTGGGGTTCTGGTTTTCCAATCCGTGGCATCAGTTTGATCATTGTTGGCAGATTGGTATACTCGGAGATGGTAATTTCGATATTCTTTGCCGTGACCGAAGCCCCACCAGGTTGGTGTATGATTTCTAGATACAACCTTCCAGCATCCACATCCTGGTATGTAACATCAATGATCTTCACTCCCCGAACTGCTTCCTCATCCCGAAACAACGGAGGCGGAATCATCCGACGTAGCCGTAGGTGCGAATTCTCCAGATCCGTCCACTTTACTTGTACATGTACCTTGCTTTGCGGGGCGTTAAATGTTAAATCAATCGGATATTTGTACGCAGTCCCCAGAGCACCTATCTGGATCAAGATGGTGCTGCTGCGATCTCCTGGGCTGCTACTAGCACTGGCTACTAAAACCAAAGCCAGGAACATGGCCATGGTATATTTAGAATAAGGCATAAGCTTCTCCTAAAAGGTTAAGATCCCAGATTCAGATAAGAAACCTCAAGCAAATTGTTCCTGAGTTTGACAGTGCTTGTGCGTAACTCATTGAAAACAAAGCATTGCTCTTAAATAAAATTCAAATTTTTACAGTGTATTTCTTTAACATTATATATGACATATAGTTATATTGTAATTTACTTATTTCAATGTAAGTTATTGTAGCAAATCTAATTAGGGAGATATTAATATGAAATATTGTAAGAAGATTCCGTGTCTAGTGTCTAGTGAATTTGAAAATGCGAAAGGATTGTTCGCGACTCCATTTTTGAGCAATTTAGAACAAAAATGAAGGTACAACTGTCAAACTATTCTGACTGATGTTAAATAGGCAAGCGATGTCAGTTTGATTTTTGGAGCATGCAATCCTAGACTAAAAAAAGCCTAACAAAAAAATTTGCTTTAGTCAAGCTTTTTGATGCTCAATATGAACTGCCGAGTTGTAACACCATGATAGGTATGTCTTTAGAAGTTTATACCCTAGTTAAAAATGTATGATAAAAGCCTTTGGACAAAAAGACTAGACTAGCATTACTATAAAACAGTTAATATAATGGCGTTCATTGCTATAAAAGGAATGAGCAATGAACGCGGCCAAAAATATATTGTTTAGATTGCCAATGGGTTGCAAAACAAATTTTTTGCCAATTTTTCCCTAAACTTTGGCAAAAAAATTTGTTTTATTTAAATTGTCAGAGGTTTCTGTAGTAACACAGAAAGCAAGTTTTACAATCCTTGCAATAAAATGCATAATGCAAGTGCTTTATATGCTCAAACTTAATATCTCTACTCGATGCCGTTGCATGGCCAGGACAAAAA
>JAKLHB010000349.1 GCA_022710345.1 Planctomycetota bacterium | reverse complement strand
CATCAGCAATCCGCTAATCAAAGGTACATATTATATCCAAAAGCATCATGGTCAAGATAAAGCCGCTCACAAAAAACAGCACAGTAGTACAAGTGACTAAGATTTTATTTCTTAGGCCAACGAGAACCAAAGCCGCATTGATCATACCCAGTATTCCGCCCACTACAAATCCTGCTATCAGACACTGAAAAATATTCGCCCCAAAGGGCGCGGTTAGGCCAAATGGACTGTAAGCAACACCACCTAACATACCACCTAATAAATTGGCGGCGATGGTATAAAACGGGACCGCTATGCTTGCAACAAAAGAGTTTTCCCAAGATGGGATTGCTATGAGTTTCTTACATTTTGGGCAAATTCCTTGTTTACCAATAAATTGCGAAGGAACCACGATAATGTGATTGCAATGTGCGCATTTGAAAGATAGTTTATCCATCATGAGCATCCTAGAAAAAATCGGAGTTTTCCGAGTTTTATTCCTAGATACGCAATCAATTCATATCTTGCTTTGTATTTTTGTACATCGGACATAACCTGGATATAAGAAAATGCGGCGTTCTTCAGCAAGTATTTGAAAAAGTACCAAATTTCTCGAATGTTTTGTTTCATCGCTGGTTGCTGAAGATGATACTTTTGTTGCAGGGATGCTGCGCCATGCCCATATTTCATAAACAACCGAAAGAGTCCTGTTGCAGTGCTGCAATGTTGATGAACAACAATGGCATCTTCTGCAACCGCGAGCTTATATTGTGTCTGCAACTGCATCCGCCAAGCCAAATCCGCATCTCCACCGGATATCCAGGCCGATTCAAATAGCCCAATTTTGTCCAAAACAACCTTTCGATAAAAAGCATTGGCTGTTTGGGCATACGGAAGAAATGGGTGTTGAATCGTATGTTTTTGAGAAAGCAAGTTACGCTGGATTAAATACGATTGGACAGGATTAGTTGCTGCTTGAGGCTGGATTGCACCAGCAACTGCGCCGATGGTAGCATCAGCAAACAGAGCAATCCCATTTTTCAGCCAAGCTGAATCTGCTTTGCAGTCTGCGTCTATAAATGCTAAGATTGTACCCAGGGCCGCTTGTATTCCAGTATTTCGTGCTGCATAAGAGCTTTGAATTTGCCGTTGCTCTAATTTTTTCACAGGGTAGCGTCGCAATATTTCTGGAGTCCGATCAGTGGAACGATTATCTATGACCAAAATTTCATAATCCTTGGGATCATAATCTTGCGCGACCAATGAATCTAAACACTCGGCAATGTGTTTTTCTCCATTATACACAGGCACAATCACTGAAACGAATAGTTTTGTCATAATTGGCATTATAGCAAAAGGCAAAGAAAAATGCATGAATTTTTTGAATATATTATGAAACACTTGATTCAAAACAAATTTTGTTGTAATATAGGCTTATTGTTCAAATCACCACTTTATTTTCAAGATTGTGGAGAGAAGATGTGGGACATCTAGGAAATACTAAAGAATTATATCGCAAATTGCAAGAAAAATTAGACAGCTATCCCATTGGCATTGTTCAATCTGAGTATACAGATCGTTTCCTAAAACTTTTATTCCGACCACATGAAGCTGAATTGGTATCTCGAATGCCATTGCAACCTCAGACTGCCAGTGCATTGGAAAAAAAACTGAAAATACCAGCCAAAGAGCTTCAAGAACAATTGGATTCAATGGCTTTCCGTGGTCTTATTTTTTCGATTGATCGAAACGATAAGCGGTATTACCTGCCTCTATGGTCTGTACCTGGATTTGTAGAAATGACCATGATGCGGGTGAGAGACGACATACCACAGCATGAAATTGCCCACTTGATGAAAGCGATGTGGGATGAACGTCGTTTTACAGAAGAAGTTTTTCGAGAAGATACCCAATTTGGAAGAGCTTTGATTGATGAGGCCGCAGCGCAGGACAATGCAGAGATTCTGCCTTATGAACTGGCTACGCAGGCTATCCGAGAAGCTAAACACGTGGCAGTTGCATTATGCTATTGTCGGCATGAGCAGGAGCATTTGGGCAATCATTGTCAATATCCTATGGAAATTTGCCTGGCCATGAATGTGGGTGCTGAATTTGCCATCCAACAAAAATTAGGCCGTCAAATTGAGACTTCAGAAGCCTTGGATATTCTGGCACAGACAAGCTCATTAGGTTTGATGCACATTGGAGACAATGTGCGCAATCATCTTGGTTTTATCTGCAACTGCTGTAAATGCTGCTGCGGCATTCTACGCGCCTACCATGATCATGGAATTTTTAATGTCGTGGTCAAAACGCGATTTATCATGACTGTGGATGAACAATCCTGCGTAGGCTGTGGCAGATGCGCCCAAAAATGCCAGCTCAATGCAATTGAAGTCCAAAGCAAAGATGGAAAGAAAGTAGCAGTTGTAAATCAAGAATTATGTGTAGGATGCGGAAGTTGCTATCGTTTTTGTGGAAAAAAAGCTTTGCACCTAGAAAAGCGCCCAGAAAAAATTATCACCCCAGAAATGGGATTGGAAAAAATGATCATGATGGCCATTGAACGTGGCAAGCTTCAAGATGTAATGTTTGATGATGTGTATTCCACATCTCACAAGATGATGCGCTGGCTTCTCAAGCCGATTCTATCTAGCAAATGGGTCAAACGCCATCTCCTTCAAGAAAAAACTCGAGCTAAAATTCGACGAAGCTTAGTCAAAAAATTCGCAAATAGTGAATATCATTTTGCCTTGGAATCATGAAATGGGCCATCTCCTTCAAGAAAAAACTCGAGCTAAAATTCGACAAAACTGAGTCAAAAAATTCTCCAATAGTGAATATCATTTTGCCTTGGAATCATGAAAATGGGTCAAACGCCAGCTTCTTCAAGAAAAAAACCGAGCTAAAATTCGACGAAGCTTAGTCAAAAAGTTCTCCAATAGTGAATATCATTTTGCCTTGGAATCATGAAAGGAAAAAATTATGCCTATGTATGAATATCAATGCAATCAGTGCCAAGAATGTTTTGAGGCCTTGATCCGCAATCCCAATGATGAAAAAGAATTGGTCTGCCCTAAATGCCAGGGAAAATATGTGAGCAAAAAATTCTCTGTATTTGGCATGAAAAGCAGCGGAAAATTTGTTTCTTCGAGTGGCAGTGGATGCAGCAGTTGCAGCAGCCATAATTGCCACAGTTGTGGGTGTGGTGGGCATTAACCATGGCCTTGGCTTTATTAAAATTGGGCGGAGCAGTGATCACAGATAAGCGAGCATCTCCGCCCAAAGCCAGGCTGGATGTCCTTCAGCGATTGGCTCAAGAAATCCATGATCACTGGGATGGATCGCCTCTCATCATTGTACACGGAGCAGGTTGCTTTGGCCATATTCCTGCCAAACAATATGACCTGACAGCCGCTCAGTGGCATGAAAAAAAACGTTTGGGCACTGTCATCATTCGAGAATATATGCATGAACTCAATGGATTGGTCGTGCATAGTCTAGTACAAGCTAAACTACCGGCTATGGCGTTCCAACCTGGTGCAGCGGCTGCCATGGATCAGAAAAAATTGCAGCATTTTAATCTTGACATCCTACAGCATTGGCTCCATCATGGAATCATTCCTGTGCTCTATGGAGATGTTGCTGTGGATGCCAGCACAGGCATAGATATTTTATCTGGAGATCAAATCATCGCATACCTGGCCAATGCCCTGAAACCAGAATTGGTGATTTTGGGAACAGATGTGGACGGAGTCTTTGATTGTGATCCTAAGCAGCATGCCAATGCACGTATGATTGCTAAAATCACGTCCCATAATCTCCATGAAGTTCTCCAAGGCCTGGGCGGCTCCCAATATGTGGATGTCACAGGCGGCATGGCCCAAAAAGTGCAGGAACTGATGGGAATTGCTCAGACTGGTGTGCCTATTCAAATCATCAATGCCACAGTGCCCGATAGGCTTGGATTGTCATTGGGGCGCGAAAATGTCGTAGGTACATGGATTCAAAGTTGCTGATTTTCCAAAAGCCTACGCGCGTCTTGAGAAACTCCAAAAAGTAATTTTTAGGATTTTGTAATTTTTAGAGTAAATAACACAATGTAGGATATTCGAAAAATAACCTAGTCGTAGCAATGCTAGAAAATTTTTATAAAAAGCAAAGAAAATATGATATAATTGGATCTTTATCCTGTCAAGTTTTTTTGGAATTTTTGGAAGCAACAAAATTGTCTTGCGATAGAATGTAACAATTCTAAAGTTATTCTATTCATATGCCAATATTGCTTATAAGCAAAGGACCTCTCCATAAGCATCGCTTCTTATTTTATCTTTTTTTTGACTGCAGCCGGCTAAAAATATTATGATGCTTTGGATCCTAGAAATATTTTTTCCATGCTGTTATGCACCTCATCACTAATTACGTACATGGAACAAAGATGGAATAAAGTCTCCAAAAACAAAAACAGAGCCGATCTCGGCCCTGTTTTTGTATGCAAGGTTTCTTTCAAAAAATCGGGCCGATCTCGGCCCTTGTGGTTAGAATAAATCCCAGCCTGGCCATTTTGTGATTTTGGCAATGATGTCCCACATCAGTTTGTCTAAATCACCGCCAAAGCCTTGTTTGTTGCTGCGGGTGTTCACGAGGATGGCCCAGCAATAGCCGGAGTTGGTGCGGACTATGATGGATTGTTCGCCGGGGAGGCTGCCGTTGTGCCAATAGTTTGGGACAGAGTTCACGGCCCAGCCTTTGGCATAGCCTTTTGTTGCAGTGCTTGGGGTGTACATGGTGGCCAAATGAGCGGCTGTGAGGATATCGGGTTTGGTTGGGAAGCGATCTACGTGTACGAGGAATCGGACTAGGTCAATGGGGGTGGCGATCCAGCCGCCGTGGGAGTCCATACGGGCAACGCGCATTCCATAAGGGTTTTCGCCGTCTTGGCCATAGTATTTGACTTCATTGGGTTTTCTATCGCCTTCATCATCGCCGCCAATGGACATATTCTGGATTCCGCAGGGT
>JAKLHB010000348.1 GCA_022710345.1 Planctomycetota bacterium | reverse complement strand
CTAGATATTTCTTTTTTTGTTTTGGCCCATTGGGCATTGAGTGAACCAACTTGTTGAAGATAATCTTCTCGATCTTCCTTTTTTCTTAAGTCAAAGACCCGTTCTTGCACTTCCATGATTTTGATCTTACCAAAACCTTTTCGAGTACCGCCGCCAATGCGGAAAGTGGGATAAGCAAATATAGCCAGCAATTGTTCCCATACATCTTTTTCTTGCTCATTGCCAATCAATTCAATCTGAAATTTGAACCGAACTCCTTTGGGAACAGCCTGGTTGTCAAATTTTCCGTGTGCTTCTTGGTCACTGGCTCCACGATGATTCATCCTGCAATGTTGGCGCACAGGCAGGCTGGCTAAGAACTTGAAATAAGGTGTTTGCAAAGTTTGTGGACTGCAAAGCCCTTCTATAACTTTGCCATCGTCTGCCACAATATGGCCATTAGTGACCACAAGCCGAGAACCAAGGCTTTTCTCGCTCTCTTTTGTATCTTGGTACCCAAAAATTTGATCTACGATCTCAGGATGTTCCTTTTCAAACTGATGGCGTAAGACTCCTGCTAGAGAAAATCCGGGTAGCATAGGCAGATGGTTAGCATCCAGGGCCACCAATAAATCGCTCATCATATCATCTTTGCCACTTCCAATCGCCAGAGGTGTATCAGCCTCTACCAAAAGAAGTGCAATGTAATGGTATGGACAGGTATTCATTTTGAACTTCCTTTACTTTTCAAGGACGAAGCTTGCTTTGCCATTTCCGCGCATAGATTCACCACAAAGCGAATTGCATACATGCCGCCTATACGAGCTTCTACTTCTTCTATCTTTTTCTGCAATTTTTCTCTGCGCTCTTTTTCTTGCCAAATTTTTTCTGATTTTCCATGCATCAAAAAGCCAGGGTCTTTTTTGCGTTTCTTATCTTCTTGCCTATTGCCTCGCTCGCTTTTTTCAAAAAGTTTCTCCATCATGGTCGAGTAATCTCCAGAACTTTGGGCAATATCTCGGATTGCTCCCCATTGGCTTGCAGGAATCCCTCGGAATATAGGCTGTTTGACCAGTTCATTGACTTTTTCTATAACCTTTCGATTGTTACTTGCGTGCTCTACTTCATATTCTACCCATTCCAAAAGAGCCTGATCTGAGGGATCCTTTTCGACCACAGACATAAGAACCGGGGCTGAATGGCCTGGCTCTGCTTTTTTGACAGTGATCTTTGGATGAACATCTCCCGGCCCTTGTGGCATTAAAAATTCAGGATTGACCAGGATTTCACCCATGCCTTCGCTTCGATATATTCCAACACCATGGGCTATTTTTGCCTGAAATTGGCTGGCATCCCATTTCTCTGGGGTTTGGAATACAATCACGCTTCCTTTATCAATGCACACCCGTTCTAAGTCTCGAGATTTGCGAATGTGGTTCCAGGGCGCAAAGCAATCAGTGCGAATCTGGGATTTATCCCATAGAATGCTTGATCCAGAAGGTAGCCCAAAGTCTTTGACAGGATCCGGCTGGTATGTTGGCTGGCCAAAAGCATCCAGAAAACAGAGATTTCCTTCCGCATACACCACCAATTCAGAACCTTGCCCTAGCCTGGAGAAATCACTTTGATAATCTTGATCAATTGCAAAACCTTCTATTGCTTCAATCTTAACCCTGCCGTATTGAGAAGAGCGAGAACGGCCAATGTATCTTTCGCCGATTACTTTTTTCACAACTGCATCAAGCAAAGCTTCATCTTCGGATTCAATCCAGGAAATCCATTCCAATCCACGACAAAGAGAATCATAGCCATAGACTAGCCCTGTTTCAGACCTTCGTTTTTCCGAATCATAAGCGGATTTGAGGGCAAAAGAATGCTGTATTTTTACAATTGATCCTTGCCTGGTGAAAAATCCTTCTCGGATTTGCTTGAGTTGTTGATCTGCCTTTGGAGTGCTAACTTGATGATGAATGTAAATTTGGTCAGGTAAAAGACAATCCGCATCCTGATATTTTTCACCTTTTGCATAGAACCAGGCCAAGGGCATTTTCAGACTGCGCGTATTGTTTTTTGCAAGATGTCCATCTCCAAATCGAACTTTGCCACCATGAAAGACATCAAATGCTTTTTCTCCAAAATCGCTATAATGCTCTGCCGCCAGCCCTAAAAAAACAGAGCCTGGGATATAATCTAAAGACAAAGGCTTTCCTTCTGTGGCAGTATGGGCATTCAAGATCACCTCAGAAAGAAATGTGGTTTTTAGAAAACGCTTCACTAGATCGCCTCCTTAACAATCAACCTGCATCGGCCTAAGCCACGATTTCGATCGCTGCCTAAACGCTTGACAAATCGGAGACAGTCCTGCATTTTGCTCAGCATTTCTTTGGGACATCCTTGGATCTGGCCAAAAAGATGAAGTGGCACAGTAACTTCGATCGTGCGCAACGAATGCTCCAAAGCCTGTCCATCTTGATCTATCGCAGTGGAAAAAATCGTACGGAAAAGCGCATTGATTTTTTCTTGCGCATTGTCTGCAGAAAGCTGTTGCTTGAGATGTTCCGTCAATTCAGCATTAGAAAAATGGCATACTCCATTTTCAGATTGGTCGGATGTTTTATCGCTTTGGTTGCCAAAACAAGCCTTGATGAAAGTCTCCCATGATGCCTTACTTCCTTCTTCAGCAAAATCATAGAGCGTTTCTGCAGCTTCTCGCAAAAGTCCTTTGATCGTTTTGCCAGGCACATACGGAAAACCCATCGAATCTTTAACCTGCATCGAATCTATATCCGCTCCAGACGTAAGCCCTGAGCCGCATTGCCAGTCGCTCAAGAATTCGATTTGATATACAATATTCACGTCTATTTCCTCCCTTTTAAAGGAATGAGCATCAAGAGATCATAAATGGGTGTCTTGCCATCACAGATAGGATCACGTAATGAAAGGCCTTTCCCCAATTTTGCCAATGCTTCATTAAATTTTACTAAAGAAAACTCTTGCTTTTCTGAAGCAATCTGCGCAACCCGATCAATCCATTGATCTGCTTTAGCCTTGGTTTCCGAAAGCATGCTCAACCATTGCCGCAACCCAGAACGCGGCGAATCAGATTGACGTAGAGCTTCCACACAATCTAGCAAATCTTGGACATACGGCATATTGGGCGTATCTTTTCGAATGGCATACGGGCCAAAAGCAAAATGCACTTCGTCACCATCGCTTGGTTTGGCGATCAATTCTCTTTTCTCCATTTCTTCATACTCATCCTGGAAGCTAGAAAGTACCTTATGAAAAGCCAGGCTACTGTGCTTTCTGCTTGCCTTTTTGGCCTTGCTACAAAGCTCTTCGGCTAGATGATAGCCATAGTAAAAAGGATAGGATGATTTGATAAACGCAATCCCTGCACAGGCAGTCAAATTGCCGCCTAGAGAAGTTTGAAGCGTTTTGTTGAGGATATCCAATTCATACTCTGTTTTTTGCTCAAATTGTGTGAGAAACTCTACGGTAAAAGGAATGGCCAGATCAGCACGGCAGATCACAGTTAGATCATCCCCTCCTAGGATCAAAGGACGGAAGGGGAATTTCTTATGAACGAGTTTGGGCTGGTCTTGTTCTAAAAGCTCCCGAATTACTTTTTGGAAAGCTGCTTGAGCAGCCGCAAGAGTTACCCGATTTAAGGCCTCAGAAAACAGACGATAGCCATCTGCAACTTTTGCAGCAGGAAGATTTTTTCCTAATGCTTGAATCAACTTCCCTAATCCATTTCCATCTGCATGGATTACTGCAATCCAGTTTCCCATTTCTGGCAGTGCGATTTCGTCCATATAAAAAGGAAAACTGATGTTATCATCACAGATTTTAATAACATGACTTCCAAGCAGGCTTTTTGCTAAACGATCCGTAGCATCTTCTTTAAACTTTTTTTGTTTCAGAAAACTTCCGATGTCTATTCTTTCCCCGTCACTTCTGCGATAAGCTGGCTTACCAGTCCGAGGCGCGTATGCTATAGCACCTAGCCCCATTTGAAATGGACGATCTGAGCGATTCCGCTGTGTCTTTAAAGCTCGTTCTAATTTATCCATGATTTCCTGGGTCAAATCACCCTGAAATTCTTCAAGAGCCTGGCTCACCACAATCCCAGGTGCATATTCCTGAACTTTTTTGGGAAAGTATCTTACGATAAATTGAGCAAGTTCCTGATCCCGTAGAATGACCCTGATATTTCCCGCAGCAAATCGAATACAATCCTTGTCAAGAATAGAAGCTTTGCCTTTCAAGAATTCATTAAAGAAAAAATCTTTGCATATATCATCTACAAGTGCACTTGCACCAACCATTTCTTTGAGTTTATTAGTCTCAAAAATAAAGCTTTGGATGCCCTGCACATTGGCACCATAAAAATAAAGCTTTTGCATGCTACATAACTCCTAAAAAACTTTCCTAACGACTTCAACATACCATTTTTGATACGCTTTTAGAAGAAGCAATTGCTATGCCACTATTGAAGCCATATCTCCCTAAACCCGATCCAACGCCACATCAATCAATGAATTCAAGCAAATACATAAAAAAATAATCCCAAAATTCCTTTCTATTTCACTGAGCTTTACCTTGCAAATTCAGGAAAGACTTCCACCATGTCAGGAAAAAGTTCCGAACGGACAAGCATGATTCATACGGAGAGCTTAATGTCCAGGTTTTTTGCTGACAAACAAACACAATATCTTGGTTTTCAATGCCATAATTCGTCAGGTTTATTGCAATCTCAATTCTTGCAAAAATTGATTCAATGGAATGCAGCGAGCAAATGGCTGGTCTTGAGGAGCAGAAGACACAACCTGAATTTCCTGACCTACTTCAGCAATGAAAAAACTTTTTTCTATTCCATCAGCGATTACCAGACATTTTGCTTTTCTTTGGGCGAGAGTGAGTGGCAGACGGCGAAGTGTCAGTGGCATGCTAGAATCTTGGATATCTTTGGGATGATAAGGAAGGATTGGGACAAAATCTACATACCTTCCACCAACTTGTTGGAGATTGTAAAGACGCGCAT
>JAKLHB010000347.1:4962-5043 GCA_022710345.1 Planctomycetota bacterium | reverse complement strand
TTAAAAACCCCAGGCTTTATTCCCAAACCGCTTCGCGGCAAAAAACTTTGCTGCAGTGCAATCTTATACGAGAGTTCGCTC
>JAKLHB010000347.1:0-4863 GCA_022710345.1 Planctomycetota bacterium | reverse complement strand
CATGCTGTGCAAGCTAACGTGGATGTCGTGCAAGCCGATGTTCATGCTGTGCAAGCTAACGTGGATGTCGTGCAAGCCGATGTTCATGCTGTGCAAGCTAACGTGGATGTCGTGCAAGCCTATTTTCGAAATTCCCATTGACGCAGTACTTCAAAAAGAACAACCCCCAAAGAAGTGCTCACATTGAGGGTGGTTTTTTTTCCATACATAGGGATCGCGACACACGCATCTGCTTGCTGCAAGACCTCGTCTCCTACCCCTTCTAATTCATGGCCAAAGACCAATGCAACTGGGTTAGGGAAAGAAAAATGCCAAAAATCAATGCTTGCGCTGGTGAGTTCTACAGCGCAGATGGGAATTTTTTTTGCTTTAAGCTCTGCAATGGCAAGGTTTGTAGTTTTATAATATTGCCAAGGTACAGATTCTGTGCTTGTGAGTGCGGTTTTTTCTAATTTAGGATTGGGTGGGTATGCAGAAATGCCTGTGAGATAAATTTTTTCTAAACGCACTGCATCTGCGGTACGAAAAGCAGAGCCTACATTAAATGCACTTCGGACATTGTCCAAAACCAAATGAATAGGGGTTCGCAGGCTCTCACTGCACTCGCGATCTAAGGTATTATACTTTATGATAGGGTTAGATGTCATATAATAAGTTTGGGTGAAAGAGAAATCTCTTTCACCCATTATTTTGATCGCCTGCTATAAGTTTAGGCTTGACTAGGAGCAGCAGCCGCTGGTGCAGCAGCAACAAGAGCATTGAGTTTGAGCTGCAATTGGGCTTTTTTGCGATTTGTATTGTTCTTATGGAAGATGTTCTTTCTACCAACTTTATCCAATGCGCTTATGGTACGCACTAATTCAAGCTTTGCGGTTTCCACATCTTTTTGTTCAATTGCCTTTAGATACTTTTTAATCTGCGTTCTTAATGCAGATTTGATGACTTTGTTGTGGATATACTGCCGAGCTGTTTTTCGGATTTGTTTTTTGGTAGATTTCAAATTTGCCATAGAATTACCTTTCGTTATCCTTTCAATTTTTTCAGACGTGCTTGCACGTCACGATAGTTAATATCTTCTTTGTAAATTGTTGTATAAGTTTCGATTGCATCCTGGGCTTTGCCCGCGGATTCATACGCAAGAGCCAGATAATATAAAGTATCCTTATATTGCCGTTCTTTAGGATTGAGCAACTTTAACGCATTTTGGAATTGTTCAACTGCAAGTTCAAATTCCTTTTTCTGCGTAAAGGCTTGTCCCATCATGGTATATATAAGGGGTTTTTTCCTTGGATCATTGACAGCGACTTGAAGATGCGAAATAGCATCATCTATCTTACCCGTCTGCATCAATGCCGTAGCTAATTTGAGCCGTAGGTCATAATTAGTCGGCTGATCTTTGGACTGGGCAGCGTATTCTTGAATTTCAACTTCGAGTTTATTGCGACGGGCTTTAGCAAGCTGTTGCTTAATCCCTTCATTGGCAGGTTGCTGCTTGAGTTTTTCTTCCAACTCATGAATGATGTGTTCTGCTTTGGCAATCTTGCATTCGCTGATCTTGACACGAATATCTGTCATGGTTGCATCAAGTTCTAAGATTCTGGAAAATGTTTCAATCGCGTCGTCTATTTGCCCAATTTTTTGGTATAATTCACCTAAGCGGCGCAATTCTTTTTTATTATTTGGATCTGCGTCTAATTTCTTTTTAGTACGCTCAATGGCTCGAGCATAGTCTTCGTCCGTGCGAAGCATACTATGTTCTGCTTCCAAATCCTGGGCTTTTTCCTTATCCTTCACCAAATCGCCAGAGCTTTTAGCTTGCCCATAAGTATTGGCTGTGATTTGGGCTGCTAAATCTTTGACTAATTTAGCACTTTCCATATCTGTAGGTGCTACTTGATATGCACGTTGGAAATATTGTTGTGCTTTCTCTAGTTCTTCTTTGCCCTGATAAATTTTGCCCAATGCTTTGAGCGCATCTGCATAAGATCCATCAAAAGCCAAAATATTTTCAAAAACAGAAATGGCAGTGTCCATATATCCTGCTGCCACACAAGCTTCACCAAGCGCCTGCAGTACAGACAAATTTTTGGGATCGAGTAAAAGGAAATTTTCTGCCTCATCAATTACCATTTCCCATTTTTTCATCATCTTCCCGATGATCATTTTAATGCGGGATACTAGACCTTTGCTCCAGACTTGGCTGGCTGGTGGGAAACCTGCAATTTTATACTTTTCCAATACTGTGGCACGCAACAACCTACGTGCTTTAACATCATTGGGATTATATTTCAACAGTTGATTTTTCAAAGTAATGATGGCATAATCATAATTCTTTCGCTTGATGGCTTCTTCTACTTTGGCATACAATTTTGTAGAATCCATTCTCATCCTCCTGTTTAACGACGCAATTTTGAGCAAAGTAGAACAATAGACAGAATGTACCTCAAAAAGATCGCTATGTCAAGTATTTTTAAGAAAAAATTTGCAATGTAAGGAGATTTTATGCAGATGAATATCTTGTTTGTCATATTTTTTTGTATTGCTGCTGTTCAAGCACAAGAATTGCAAGATTTTGATATCTTAAAAGTTGGCGATACTTGCCCAATTACTTCTCTTACCACGATCGAAAATAAAACCTTGGATCTATCTGGCAAATTTGTCTGGATTAATTTTTTCGCAACTTGGTGTCCGCCATGTCGTGCTGAAATGCCAGAATTGAAAAAAGTATGGGAAAAACACCAAGTAAATCCTAAATTAATCATTGTGGCAATTTCCAGAGAAGAAGCATTGGAAAAACTACCGCCCTTTGTGGAAAAATTGGAGCTAAAATTTCCAGTAGTGGCAGATACTGATCGTAGCCTGTACAAACAATTTGCAAAAAATTACATCCCCCGCAATTATCTGGTCAATCCAGAAGGCAAGATTGTATACCAAAGTGTAGGGTATGAAAAAGAAGAATTCTTGCAAATGGTAGAAATCTTTGAAAAAGAATTGGCAAAATGGGCTGAGCAAAAAGAGTAACGTTTGCATTGAAGATGTTATTAATAAATAACTTAGGATAAATCAAAACTTAACGATTCACTGAATGAGGCTTTCATCCGGCTATCAAACAAAGCTCTTTCATCCAACTATTTTTGAGAGAATAGGAAATTTCAAGAATTTTCTCTTGCAATGCCAAAGCCTCTTCGCTAAAATAGAAGACGAAATTCTTTAAAGGAAAATTTTGATAAAAGCATAACTTTAACTTATTGAATAAGTTATCTCATTCTCAATTTTTCTTTTTCTTGCTTTTGTAACATTTTGTTATAAGGAGAGGTTGTATTATGTCAGAACCTCAAGCCAAGAAATACACTCCATTTGTCCCAGTGGATACCAATCTAGCTGAATTTACCATCCAGGCATTGGTACTCGGCCTTGTGATGTGTGTTGTGCTAGGTGCGGCGAATGCGTACCTTGGCCTTAAGGCTGGTATGACCATTGCTGCAACTTACCCAGCAGCAGTCATTGGTATGGCACTTTTGCGGCTGCTCAAAGGCAGCATCCTAGAAGAAAACTTTGCTCGTACCGTCGGCTCTATCGGTGAATCCGTGGCCGCAGGTGCGATTTTCACACTACCTGCATTTTACATTGCTGGCCTTTGGAAAGACGATTTTGCAAGCCGTGAACATTACTTGATTTCCACAGCAATTATGGCAGTCGGTGGTATTTTAGGCATTTTGTTCGTGGCCATTTTACGTAGGGTCATGGTCAATGATGCTGAACTGCCATTCCCAGAATCTGTGGCCGCAGGTGAAATCCATAAAGCAGGACAAGGCAGCAGCAGCGGAGCATCCTTTTTGTTTGGTGCTATGATTGTGGGTGCCTTGATTCAAGCTGGTTCTCAATTCAAGGTATTTGCGGCAGAATGGGCCCATTTCATTTCATTCAAAGCCACTGTCATTAACTTGAAGATTAACAAAGAACTTGCTGAGCGCGTGGATGTGCAAGGCGGTATGGTGTTGAGTTCACCTGGTGTAAGCCCTGCGTATGTTGGTGTAGGCTACATCATTGGTCCCAAATTGGCTTGCCTAAACTTCAGCGGTGGCCTATTGGCATGGGGCCTTTTTGTCCCTATTCTTTTGTACTTCTTAGCTCCCAATATGAACTTGCCGGATGTGAACAAAGATCCTGAAACCTGGCTTGCTGCAGCGACTGCGGTCTGGAAATTCATCGTCCGACCTATGGCCATTGGCGGCATGTTGGTTGGTGCTGGTTTCACATTGTTCCGTATGCGCAAGAGTCTAGGCGCTGGAATTAAGCGTTCTGTTGGCGATTTGCAAAAGGCTGCTAAAGGACAACAAGCGACTGCAGAACGAACTGATCAAGATTTACCATTCAAGAAAGTCTTGATTGGCCTTGCGATTGCTTCTGTCGCTACTTTCGCGATTTATTTCTTCTTCGTGCAATCTGTTGCTCCAGCCTTTGTAGCTACGCTTGTTCTTTTGATTGCAGGCTTTTTATTTGCCGCAGTATCTGGTTATTTGGTCGGGACCATTGGGTCCAGCAATAACCCTATTAGTGGTTTGACACTATCTACTCTTGTGATTGCCGCACTTCTCATGGTGCTCATTGGCCTCAAGGGAGATGTGGGTGTAACAGCCGTATTGGGTGTTGCCGCAGTGGTTTGTGTTTCTTCGGCAGTAGCAGGCGAGATGCTCCAAGACCTTAAAGTCGGACATATCTTGGGTGGTACACCTTGGAAAATGGAAATCGGCGATATCATTGGTGTAATATGTTTTGACCTTTTCGGTCAGTGTCTGCATATCTTCAAAATGAACCGCGATGGTAAAGGTCCCGTTAAATTCGAAATAGGGGGTGCCGGAT
>JAKLHB010000346.1 GCA_022710345.1 Planctomycetota bacterium | reverse complement strand
GCTCTGCCGCAGGTATGGCATTCTATATCCCTTTTTACAAAGAATGGGCATTGCCTCTAACGTATGGCAGTGGATTAGGCCTCGTGCTGATCGCGGTCTTAGTGCTATCGGCTAGCTCCAATTCAGTGAATCTCACTGATGGCATGGATGGCTTGGCCACAGGCTGCACCTTGATTTCTGCGAGTGCTTGGGCAGTGTTGGCGTATGCTATAGGACACTCTGAAATTGCCAAATGTTTGGGAATGCCGTATATCCCCGAAGCTCAAGAATTAGCTATTGTTGCTGCAGGCCTGGCAGGCGCATGCCTGGCGTTTCTTTGGTTCAATGGGTTTCCGGCAAGTGTATTTATGGGTGATTGTGGCTCTTTGATGCTTGGCGGTCTTTTAGGGTATTTTGCGCTTGCTTTACGCCAAGAAATTTTGCTGATTCCCTTGAGCGCTATTTTTGTATTGGAAACTGTGTCTGTGATCATCCAAGTTGGGGTGTATAAGCGCACGCACACTCGTGTGTTTTTATGTGCGCCCTTGCATCATCATTTTGCTTTAGGTTCATGGAAATCGGAGACTAAAGTAACCATGCGTTTTTGGATCATCCAACTGGTGTCTGTTCTGGCTACGTTGAGCATCGCAATCTTTGCCTGGAGATAAGGTATGGAGCAGAATTTTCTTCAAACCGTGCTGTTGATTTTGGTGCTTTCCCTGCTTTCCATTGGTTTGATTATGGTATATTCAACCAGCACTGTAGTTGCACAAATGGATCCTGTCACAGGCAATCCTTATTTTTTTGTAAAAAAACAAGTAATCTGGATGCTGTTCTCTGGCATAGGCTTTTTGCTTTGCATGAGTCTGCATTATCGTTTTTGGGCAAAACATAGTTATACAGTATTTTGGCTGACGATTTTAGTATTAGTGCTGGTCTTAATTCCTGGCATTGGGGTAAAATACAATGGTGCCAGGCGTTGGATCCGCATGGCCGGCATGGGAATCCAACCGTCGGATTTGATGAAATTAGCGATTATTCTTTTGATTGCTCGATATGTGGAGCAGCAGGAAGAGCGAATTCGCCATTTTTTCTTGGGTTTTTTGCCGATCTTCTTATGTTTAGCTCTGGCGTTTTTGTTGATTCTTTTGGAGCCTGATTTTGGCACTGCTTGTTTTATCTTTGCGCTAGGCTTGACATTGTTGTTTGTGGCAGGAATTAACTGGCGACATTTGCTGCCCATGCTCGCGCTTGGATCGCCGCTGTTGTTGTATTTATTGTTGTTTAAGTTGCAGCATATTTATGCAAGAATCATCATATACCTCAATCCTGGGCTGGATCCGCTGAACAAAGGCTATCAAATTCGTCAATCGTTGATTGCTTTAGGATCAGGCGGATGTTTTGGCCAGGGATTAGGCTGGAGCCAGCAAAAGCTCTTTTTCCTGAGTGAAGAAAGCACGGATTTTATTTTTGCTATTTTAGGAGAAGAGCTGGGGTTCTTAGGAACTTCAAGCGTGCTTGTATTGTATATCTTATTGATGTATTATGGCATTCATATCGTGCGAGACGCGCCAGATGTATTTGCGAAAATGGTCAGCTTAGGAATTACCTTGATGGTTGGGTTGCAAGCCATGTTCAATATTGCGGTGGTCACACATACCATCCCAGCCAAGGGAATTTCGCTGCCTTTCATTAGTTTTGGTGGCTCAGGCTTATTTTTTATGATGTGCAGCATGGGCATTTTGGTTGGGATCGCGGGTCATTGCCAAGCCAAAGCTCCCGTGGAAATCCAGGCACGCGGAAACGCAACGTAGAATCCCCAAACACATCTTGCCAGACTTCTTGGCTTTCCATGCAAAGATATGTGGGTACTTCTGGAGAGCCAAGTTCTTGAATCCATTTGGCCATGTTTTTGTAAATTTGGACTCGTTGAGGTCTAAAATAGCGAAGTTTGCCATCATACCCAATCACAGATTCATGGCTAAGAAGCTGGGTTTGTGGGTGCTGGGCTCGTATGGTATCTCTCAGGCTAGGAAAAATGCGAAAGATTCCTAAACTGATCCAGGCAACTTGATTGGCTGGGATTAAATGAAATAAAGTTTGCAGTGTGGAATAATAGTGTTTTTCCCATTCTGGAATTCCTACAATAGGATCAAAATGAAACCCGACGCGATAGCCTGCTTGCACAGCTTTTTGGGCAGCCATCAAACGTTCCATGAGGCCAGGCGCATGCTGTTCTTCAACACTGGCCACAATGTCTGGGTTCACTGACCAGCCTAGGACTATGTTGGGCACTGCGCAGTCTATGAGGTTATCTACAAATGTGGTTTTTGTCTTCAGTTCCAGAATGAGATGGGGCCAGCGATGAAATTGGGAAGCCAATAGTTTTGCATATCCGCAGCATGGTTCAAACACAAGGCTGTCGGTCATTTCTCCGGTTCCCACACGTACATAGCGATTTTCTTGGGCCAATTCTTTTTCCCAAGCATCGAGCTCCAAGATTAAATCAGGGAAATTCACATACAAGACAGGGAATGGGCTGTTGAGAAAGCCTTGTAGAAAACAATAGGTGCAGTCTATGGGACATCCTAGCCCAACACTGATGAAATAATAGCCACAGCGTACTGTGTTGGGGGAGCAAGGGCATGGACGGATAAAATGGCCTTGCTGTTTCCCCAGCAGTAGTCGGGAAAATCCATAAGGATCACTTGGATATGGGAATTCATGCTGAGCAGCAATGGCGTGGCCAATGAATGGGATGATGCGATGGGGAATGTGATGATGCTTGGCCAAAAAATCTTGAACCCAAGGATAGGCAATCACATCTTGTTCTACCCAAATTTCTTGCCAATTTTGAGACTGCTGCAATCGTGATTTTGTGGAGGTCATGGGGTGTCTGTGTTTTCTGTTTCTTTCTTATCTTGTGTTTCTTTGCCATCTAGCTTTGTTTCGTCTTTGTTCTCTGTATTCTCTGCGTCATCTAGCTTTGCTTCGTCTGCAATTTCTGATTCTGCATTGTCTGTAGTTTCTTCGTTGTCTTTGTTTTCTTCATCTTCCTTATTGTCTGTAGTTTCTTCGTTGTCTTTGTTTTCTTCGTCTTCATTGTCTTTGGTGTTTGATTCTGGCGAAGCACTCTTGCTAGCTTCTTGGACAGCGACTTTCATCACAATTTTAGCAACATCGCCTAGTCCTGCAAGTGGAGCATGGGCATCTTCTGGGAAAAAGATAGCAAAATGGTTGGTTGGAACAGAAAACCAAAGTTCTGGTATATCTGCATAAAATGCAATATCGCGCTCTGCTTGATATGCTTCACTGCATTCTAAGCATGTACCTAAATTTTTCCATCCCATGATATCCGTGCCTTTGGCAATCCATTGAATGTCAATGAATTTTTGGTGTGTTTCAAGTTTAGCAGATTCTTGGCCTTTGCCGAGTGCCCAAGATACGATTGCATAGACTTTGCCAGGTATAATTTCATGTCGGCCTGCATTTAATGTATCTAGCTTAGATTGGGCCTCGCGTAAATATTGGAATGCAACAGAGAAGTCTGGATGCAACGAATAATAGCGTTCTGCATTGCTTAAAATATCAAAAATCATACAACATACATGCCTTTCTATGCTGATTCTAACGGATTTGGGGAGCCACTATAATCAGTTTTTATGGACTTCTTTGCGCCTTTAATTGTGCTACGACTTTTTTCGCCACTTGTTCAATCATTTGGGCATCTTGTTGGGTCAGTTTAAAACTGGTTTGGATCGTAGTCACTTTTTCTAGGAATTCTTGGGTTGTTAGATCAGGCCGTAAAATGTGTTGTAGCATCGCATTATCTATAAAAGGTTCTTCTTTTTCTTGGGAAGGTAAGACTCCATAAGCTTCTTGTGTATCTGAAATTCCGTATAAGCTAATCAAATGAAAACTTAAGTTTGCATAAGGCTGGATGCCTTGGCTATTTCTGAATTTACGAGCTTCTTGAAATACATATTCCATATATGCCTTGGTTCTTAGCCATGCAATGCTCAATGGCCGCATGGAATAATCAGCAACAGTGAATTCATCTGTCTGGCGGTTGTCTTCTTCAAAATAACCTGATCCATCAAGGATTAAGATTTTAGCAGCCTGGCCAGGATGCTGATCCAAGTAAGCTGTAAAGACTTGCAGTAGGCTTTCTACACCATAGTTATCATATACGCCGCCATCTACGATATGAATTAGGCGTTCGTTGGTTACACTTCTATCTTTTAGAGTCACAGGGCCTAAAAGATTAGGCACTGATGCTGATGCAACCACTGCTTTGGAAACTGGATATTGTTGAAGATCAGATTGAATGCTTTGGAACCCGACTGTCTGGAATGGTTGGTACTTGCTAGTGACAGCATATTTGATGAAACTTGCCTCGCGCATAGTCTTAAAATATGCAGATTCATTAAATCGTTGGTCAGGTAAATTGCTGAACACAAACTTTAGCCCATCATTTAAAATAGTACCATTGATGATTAGAATGGGCGCACCGCGTTGTTCTGCTAAACGCAAGTCACGGAATGTAGCATTCCGAAAAAATTGAGCATCCCAAACATTCGCCATTAAGTCGCCGCGGTCATAGTAAGTGCATACATCAAGTATCCATTGCCAGCCAAAAGTATATTCTACAAATGCAGTGGCTTGAAAATTAGAACTCATCTGATATTTAAACTCTGCATAAAAATCTGCATTGGATGGGGCTGATGGAGCAAAACGTTGCAAGCAGAAGTATGCAGATGCCAGGCTACCACCGGAAACGCTGGAAATATAATCAATTTCATCTGCATAAGTTTGCTTTGACCCAGGGTGAATTGGAATTTTGCTCAGTTCTTCCATGACACACGCCATAAAATAGGCAGATCTGCTACCGCCACCTGAAACAGCAAGCCCAAGAAGCAACTCGCCAGGCTCTCGACATTGATCGCACACTGCATAAGGCTCTGTCCACGTATTATCATATTTGTAAGAACAGGCAAAAGCATATTCTTTGATGGGATATGTGGCCACATCCACTGCCGTATCTACTGCAGTGCCAATGGCCACTCCACAACCCATGA
>JAKLHB010000345.1 GCA_022710345.1 Planctomycetota bacterium | reverse complement strand
TTGCACAGCTTCTGGAGAATCTAGGTCACTAAGAAGCATTTTAGATGCCACGCATCGCTGGATATGGTTATCTTTCCATAGGCTAACACGTCCCATGCCACCACGACCAATTTCTTTGATACTTTGATATTTGCTTGAGCTGGTCTTAGAATCCATGGAATCAATGGTTGTATTTTGAAGATGAATTCCTTGGTGAATGAGCTGGGATAAATCGTATGCAGAGCCTTGGCTAGCCTTATTACTTGGGATGAACTCAGTCTGCTCACCATCTACTTGTGTTCTTTGGAAAAATGAAGAAGGAAGTTCTATCGAGCTAGGCTGCTCGATACCAGGCCCTTTTGCACTATGGGAGCGTCGAGCGATTGGAGCAACAGTAGCAATAGGCACTGGTTTTTGAGGACTGGATAATTTAGCATTACTTGGCATGACAGAAGGTGAAGCCACAACATCTGCTTTGGCCAATGATGCTTGTTTTGGGGCACTAGGCGCTGTGATTTTTTCTGCGTCTTCAAGTTCTTGGGCCGCAGTGATTACACTTTCAGAAAGTAATTCACTGGTACTTTCCATGGTGGGTTTTACACTTGGAATATGAACATTAGGAGTAGTAGTAGGTTCTTCTAAGACCGCAGCAAGCATGATACTTTCTGTACGAGCAAGCCCATCGTCTGGAAATTCAGCAACAGGCAAATCTAAAGAAGATACAGGAATTGCAGCTTCTGCCATCTCTTGAGGTTCTGCAGCCGATTCTTTTGGAGGAGGTTCAGAAGAACCTTTTTTAGTTTTGGCACTGTCAGGCAGAGATTTTTTTTCTGTAGGGCTCATAAAATCTCCATGCCAGCGACTTCGCATGGATGCGTTCGCTAGCAAGCTCTCCATATTGCATCTATATAAAAAACGCTGATCATAACATTTTTTGGGAAACTTTTATATTGGCCACCAAAGCTGATCATAACATTTTTTGGGGAACTCGACAACTTTTTATATTGGCCACCAAAGCTGTTATATAACTTGAGCAACAGTTTATAACCTACATTTCGCAGGGATAAGATTAAAAATACGACATGGTTGATGCATCGTAAATATTGCCGTACGACTACATTTTTTCAAAGAACTGCAAATTCCAATTTTTATCCTATAGGTACGCAATGTAGGTTATACATGAGCAATCATAGTGAAAGATAGAGGCTGCATTATTCGGGCTTTGGTGGATTTGGCGGCTTCTTGAAGAAGTCTTGCAGTTGGTCTTCGAGTGAGCCGCCGCCTTCTTTTTTGGGCGGAGTAGTCGGCTTGCTATCAGAAGGTAAAATCATGCTTTCAATTTGGCTTGCAAGGCTTGCGGCATCCGCGATGATTTCCAAATCATACCAGTGTACCCAATATCCATGAGATTTTTGATCGGCTGGTGCAATGTCAATCCAAACTACATCTGTGCCTAAGTCTTGGTCCCAAACAACAAAGCAAGGTGGATTGCCTGTGTTAGTCCCATAATATGTGCCTGTCATACCTTTTGTTACTTTGCTTCCAGAATCTTGAATAGCTCGCACTCGCATTTTAGGCTGCAGGAGGCTTTTAATATAATCACCATAAGCGGCATCTGATGCAAATGTAGATCGGGGTTTCGTTGTCCCTTTAGAAGAGGAGACTGAATCTGAAATTTCTAGCTCAGCAGGAACTTCAATGATTTCCAAATGCTTCCAATATACCCAATATGCATAAGATTTTCGATTTTCGGGTGCGCCATCTAACCAGGTTACATTCGTTCCTAAATCGACATCCCAAATGACAAAACAAGGTGGATTCCCTGCATTGGTGCCATAATATGTACCGGTCATGCCTTTTTTTACTTTTTCATAGTCCTCTAATGCTCGAACCCGCATTTTAGGTTTTAAGACTGATTTGACATAGTCCCCATAATCGCTCTCCGAGCTGAAGTCCATACGTTTTTTCATACCTTTGGGTGATGATGTAGATGAAGTCGTAGGCGTTGCTGGAGCAAAGGTAATTGGGGCATCTTCAATGATGGCAATATGATCCCATGGAACCCAATATGCATGAGATTTTTGATTTTCTGGTGCTGCATCTAAAAAAATAACATCAGCTTTTAGGTCTTGGTCCCAGACGACAAAACAAGGCGGATTCCCATCATTTGTTCCATAATAAGTACCAAGCATGCCTTTTTTTACTTTTTCATAATCTTCAATTGCCCGAACCCGCATCCTTGGTTTTAGCGTGGCTTTGACATACGCACCATACTCAGCATCAGAACTAAAATTGGAACGTGTCTGGAATTTTGTCCCTGTCGGTGCTTTAGCTATAGGTGCTGGCTTAGCTGGTGGTATTGGTATTGAGATTGGTGCTGCTGTTTTGGGCTTGGGTTGTGATGGCCGGCTTGATTCCAAGTCTTTTTTAGCAAGTTCCAATTCTTCCTGGGCTCTCTTTTTCTGCTCCATAAGATCCTGGAGAAATTTACGCATTTCTTCTACTTTATTGTCTAACTCTTTCACTTCTGCCTCCAATCTTTGTTTCGCATCTTTAGCAATTTGCAAAGCAGCTTGTGCAGTGATCTGCTCCTGTTGGGTCTTTTGTAAAGCAGCTTGCGCAGCGATCTGTTCTTGCTGAGTCTTTTGTAAAGTAGCCTGTATAGTGATCTGCTCTTGTTGTGCTTTTTGCAAAGCAGCTTGTACAGTGATCTGCTCTTGTTGGGTCTTTTGCAAAGTAGCTTGCGCAGCGATCTGTTCCTGCTGAGCCTTTTGTAAAGTAGCCTGTATAGTGATCTGCTCTTGTTGTGCTTTTTGCAAAGCAGCTTGTACAGCGTTATATTCTTCTTGTATTTTTTGCAAAACAGCCTGCATACTGCTAATCTGCTGGGTTGTTTGCAATGTGGACTGTACAGCGATCTGCTCTTGTTGTGCTTTTTGCAATAGAGTTTGCACAGCGATGTATTCTTGCTGTGCTTTTTGTAATGTGGCTTGCACAGAGAGATACTCTTGCTGTGTCTTCTGTAATGTATATTGAACACCGATATATTCTTGCTGCGCTTTTTGCACAGCAGCTTGTACAGAAGTTTGTTCTTGCTGCGCTTTTTGCACAGCAGCTTGAGCATCCTGCTTCTGAATTTCTAAAACACGCATATCATCTTGCAATTGCTGCAATTTGGCAGTTTCTTTTTGAGACAGCTCTGTAGTTTTTTTGTATTCTGCCTCTTGGGTTGCTAGATCTTTTGCAATCTGGGTTTGCAATTGCTGCTCTTTTTGTTGAAGATCTCGGACTTGGGTTTGCAATTGCTGCAGCCTAGGTTCTTCTGTATGGCGTAAGTCATTCAAACGGCTCAATTCTTGTTCCAATGCAAGTTTTTCTTGCTTTAACCGTTGGATTGCTTCTTCAGCATCCGCTATTTCGCCTTGGGCTGCTGAAACCTCGCCATCATCATATCCATCTTTTTTACCAAACCACTTGCCTAAGAAACCAGCTCGTGTAGTTTTTTTAAGCTTGACACAAGATAGCCTTTCCAAGCGATCTAGCAAAACGCCAGCATCTTTTGGGCGTGCTTCTTCTGAGCTTATATCTTCTTTCAGCCGTGGTTTTTCTAAACAATCTAAGATGAGTTCTTGTACCTCATTCGGCAGCTTAGGGTTAAATTTTGCTAAATTAGTCCTTGCATATCTAGGGTCGCGAGTTACAGACCCCATCATCATTTGATACAACACCACACCAAGAGAATATATATCATCTGACGGATCAGCAGGTTCGCCTTCCTGTTGCTCTGGGGACATATATCCTCGTGTTCCATAACCTCGTAATGTCATGGTCGCTTTGGCCTTGGTACTTTGTTTTTGGCTTTGGTCTGCCATTACTTTACCTAATCCAAAGTCCCCAATTTTAGGAGCACCATCTTTGCTGATGAGTATATTAGCAGGCTTAATATCTCGATGTACAATGCCTAAACTGTGAGCATCACGCATTCCACGACAAATTTCACTAAACATCCCTAGAGCCTCTTGAATAGGCAATGGTCCACCAAAAGCTCGAATATAACCTTCTAATGTGCCTCCAGGAACATATTCAAAAGCAATCCAATATGGAGTGATGTCCATGTTGGCATCAAGGACTGTGACAATATTTCTATGATTGGCCAATTGCCGACAGAGTGTGGCAATCGTACTTAATTCTTTTCTCAAAAAAACACCGCTTTGTTCTTCAAGGCATAACTTTAATGCTTGATATCCCAAAAGCCGGTGCTCAATCCTCCAAATTTCACCAAAGCCGCCCATGCCTAATAAACAATCAAATTGCCAGGCGGGTTTATTGGGCACCAATGATTTAGCACTATACGTAGGACGACGACATGGTAAAAGGCTTTGATAAAATTCTAAACGGTCTGCGGTGGTGGAATAGCGGTCCAAAGGCAAGATACGGTTTGCGGCAGTATTGCGTTGTTTCCCTTGTTGCAAGGGCGCTTCGATTTTAGCTTTGATGATCGAAGGCATAGCAGCAACTAAATCAGCAATGGCTTCTTCTTTTTCTGCGCTTATGACCGAGCCTTCAGCCCGTAGTCCAGCAATTTCCTTGGGTACCAATGCCATGGCATCTTGAGGGCTGCATTTGCTTGCATTTAAGAGCATGTCCAAACGTTCTTCCCAAGATCTCGACCACATATCCCATTTTTTTTCTAAGACTTGTAGTACTTGATCCTGAGCTGATTCTTGGCCTTCTTGGAGACATTCGTCTGCAATAGAAACCACTGCCCCAACACCAGGCACTTGTTTTAAGACCGCCACTAAAAATCGGGTGACGTATCTTAAAAAATTATTTTCGCTCGGCTCTGTCATCCATGAATCTCCTATCAACCTAATCTCCAAAGTGTTCTAACTAGTTTCTTTAAATAAAGTTAAAATATTATCGTAAACTAGCTTACCTTTGCTTTTTTTTTCGCTTCTTGGAAAAAAGCATACGCTTCTTCGGGCGTTTTTGCTTTTTTATCTCCAAAAACATGTGGATGACGAGTGATCATTTTTTGATACACCCCATCAATCACATCATCTAGGGTAAACAATCCTTGTTCTTCG
>JAKLHB010000344.1 GCA_022710345.1 Planctomycetota bacterium | reverse complement strand
ACAAAAAGAGTATCACAATCAAGGTTTTGCATGAAAGAGACATCATGAACATCCTCCTACCAATGCAGCCTGTAAGTTGATGCGACAAAAAAATGGCGGGAATTCCCGCCATTGTAACAGTCTAACGATCCAATTTATGCTTTTTTGACTGCCACTGTGATTTTTTCATCCACCAGGCTGATTTCCTTGACAAAGTCGCCTTCTGGCGTAACAGATTGTAATGAATTCCCCAGGGTTTCCTGGCGAATGTAGGAATCAAATTTTGCAATGGCTTTTTGCAAGATATTGGAACTAGTCTGATAGCGAATGTGAATGTGATCTGCTACTTGGTAATTGGCTTCTTTACGCATATTTTGGATTTGGCGGATGAGGTCACGGACAAGACCTTCTGCCTTGAGATCTTCTGTAATCTTGGTGTCTAAAACAACGATAATGTCGCGTTCTTGCTTGCTGCAGAGACCTTCAAGTCCTTTCTTCTCGGCTAAAATTTCCTCTGGTAACAGGGTGATGGTTTCTGATCCAAGTTGCAGATCCACAGATTGACCGGCTTTCACACGATCTCCAACCATACGTGCATCCGCGTTCAAAAGTGCTGTCTTGAGCTCATTGAGTTTGGCACCATATTTACGGCCCAAAAGCTTGAGGTTAGGCTTTAAGTCATAAGTATAGAGATTTTGAGCATCTGGCACGAATTCCAAGGCTTTGACATTGAGTTCTTCAGAAATAATGTCTTTGAAGCGATCAATGCCTACTTGCGCATTGGGGCCTGCAGCCTGGATCATCAAGCGAGAAAGTGGTTGTCGGACTTTAATCCGAGCTTCATCTCGTGCAGCATGACCCAATTGACACACGAGCATAGCAGCTTCCATCTGTTCCAAAAGCTTGTGATCAATTTGTTGGAGATTAGGTTGTGGATAGCTTGTGTGATGGATACTTTCTGGCGCATTAGGATCAATACCGCGCACTAGATTTTGATAAATGTATTCTGTGGTAAAAGGTAGAATAGGAGCAATGGCTTGGCACACAGTTTTGATGACTGTGTAAAGCGTGTAATAGGCCATTGTTTTATCCTGATCATTTTCGCTCTTCCAGAAACGGCGGCGGCTACGGCGCAGATACCACGTAGAAATATGGTCCCACAATACTTCGGTTTCCTTGACCACACTGGCTGTATCATAAGTTTCCATTTTGCTATTGACCACGGCTAGGTATTGGTTGAGCCGAGAGAATGCCCAGCGATCTAAATCGGACAATTTTTCAAATGGGATTGGAGTTAGGACATCTGGTTTGTCTAAGGTTGCGTAGGTGACAAAGAATTTATAGATATTCCAGAATGTGAGGATTTTACTACGTACTTCCTCAGCGGGGCCATATCCAAATTTGAGTTCAGAGCGGATATTTTGTCCTGCATACATCCAGCGCATGATGTCTGCACCCATTTTTTCGGCTGCTTCATCAAATGGGATGGCATTGCCTTTGGTTTTCGAGAACTGCTCACCTTTTTCATCTACCACAGCCGAATATGTGAGCACAGTTTCATAAGGTGGCCTATTTTCCAGGGTAACGCTCATGAACAGCATGGAATAGAACCACAACCGAACTTGTTCTACCATTTCAGTGATGAATTCGCAAGGGTACCATGCTTTCCAATATTCTTTGTCTGCCAGATAATTCAAAGTCGAGAATGAAATGATCCCTGCATCTAGCCAGCAATCGCCCACTTCTTCGACACGTGAGATAGGAGAATGGCTACAATGTGGACAACGAATTTTCACGTTGTCAATCCAAGGCCGATGCAATTCTGTGAGTTGTTCAAGCCCACATACCGCCAGTTTCTGAAGTTCTTCTTTAGTTCCAAGCACAATCCATTTTTTACAATGGTCGCAATAATAGAATGGAAGAGGTAAACCCCAAAAACGGCGGCGAGAAATGCACCAACCGCCCATATTATCCAGCCAATTTTGCATATGCATTCCAGTGTATTCAGGAATCCATTTTACGCTCTGGGCTGCTTTTTTCATAGGTTCACGAATTTCTTCGCAATCAATGAACCATTCATCCACTAGCCTGAAGACTAATTCCTCTTGGCAGCGCCAGCAAACTGGATATCGGTGGGTGTAATTCTCGATGGCATATAAATAGCCTTGTTGTTTGAGGTGTTCAAAAACCACATCTGCAACTTTCAGAGCATTGTGTCCATACAAAGGAGCAAATTGTTCAGAAACATAAGCACCAGCTTCATCAATTGGCGTAATGATTGATAGATGTTCAGCTTGGGAAAGCTCATAATCTTCTGCGCCACAGCCTGGAGCAATGTGCACCACACCTGTGCCTTCAGCCTCTCCGACTGCGTTCCAGCCCACAATCTTAAGTTCTAGATTCTGCCGAGCAGGAATGTCCATAGGGCCACGATAATGTAGCCCAATCAAATCACGGCCTTTGACCATACCGATTTGCCTGGCATCTGGTTTTAGCCAGCGGCTCGTGCCTTTTGATAAATATAATATTTTATTTTGCCATTCAGCTTTGATATAATCTAAGTCTGGATGAACTGCCAGGGCAGTGTTGGCAGAGAGTGTCCAAGGCGTGGTGGTCCAAACCATGATGTATTCGCCGGGTCTCTCCACAATAGGCAAATGCATGGTCACAGAACGATGTGTGAGATCACGATAAGAATCGTGTAATTCATGCTGAGACAACGAAGTACCACAACGAACGCACCAAGGCATGCAACGATGTCCTTGATACAACCAGCCACGATCATTGCATTTTTGCAAAAAATGCCAAATGGTTTCGATATTAGTATCCGACATGGTATAATACGAATGATCCCAATCCATCCATTGTCCTAATCGAATGGATTGCTGGGTCTGGATTTTGGAAAATTTATCCACACGTTCACGGCATTTTTTGGAAAAATTGGCAAGTCCAAAATTCACAATATCGCGTTTGGAATTGAGCTTGAGGTCTTTTTCCACAATCACTTCAACCCAAAGCCCTTGGCAATCAAAGCCATTTTGATACCGTTGATCATACCCGAGCATGGCCCGGTGCCGAATGAAAATGTCCTTATAGGTTCGGCCCCAAGCATGATGGACTCCCATAGGATTGTTGGCCGTGATTGGTCCATCAAAAAAGCTCCATTTTTTCTTACCGCGATTTCGTTCTACTAATTTTTGAAATGCTTGAATTTGTTCCCAAAATTTCAACATTTCACGTTCTAAGACAGGGAAATTAGGAATTTGTTCGACATCTTTAAACACCGATTGCTCCTCGAAAGAAAACGACGGATTCTAAGGGATTTTGAGACCTAACTATGTTTTCTTGAGTTGTTGTTCTGGAGATCCCAAAAAACATTAGAATCAAAAAAACGAAAGAAATTTTAGGTTGGTTAGGATATTCCTGACCAGAGGATGCTTTAGTTTAGCGGATGTCGCTTTTTTTGTCAAGCAACAAATTTGATGCCTGAAAAAAATTACTTTGGAAGGTTATTTATGGACTCTACCCCATTACCAAGCCATGATAACCATGGCAAGGTGTACATACAAGAAGATCGGGTCATACGGAAAATTGATTCTTCATATTGGGACCAGGCCAAAGCTATGTATCAACAATTCCATACATTAGGGCTGCAAAAGTTAGGAATTATAGAAACAAGCTTAGGAGATGAACCAGCAACATTTTTCCATCCCAAATACCGTATTAGCTATTCCTACGAATGGCCCGCAAATATGTATAAATCTGCTCTGATTTTACAATTGGAATTGCTCTTAAAATTAGGTCCCCACAAAATCACTCTCAAAGATGCAATTCCAGAGAATATTTTATTTGATGCAACCACTCCGGTCTTCGTAGATTTTCTTTCCCTGATCCCTATGGATGCATTAAGCCAAGAGACATGGCTTAAGATTCGCAACATCGAGATTGATCATCGCTTTGCTGTGGTAGAACCTATGTTGATTCCACATTGGCTAATCCCTTGGGTTGGCTTTGTTTATAAAAATTATGCACTGGCTCGTGAATTGCTGCAAAAACATGCGTGCAACAGTGGCCAACCAAGCCCAAACTGGAAGCATTTTTTATTTTCTTTATCTGGCCAGCATGATTCATTAGGCCGTCAATTTAAAGAATTGGCCAAATGGTCTCTTCGCTTACCCAAGCAATTTCGTCGGGCCATCACGATCCGAAATTTTTTAAGCCAGTATGCTAAGGCTAAGAATCCCAACTATATCCTTTATCTAGAAAAAGTCCTGGATTGGGTGAAAGGGCAAGATGTCACCCCTATGAAAAGCCCTTATCTATTTTACTATGATGAAAAAGATGAAAGCTTTAGCTTGCAAGCTATAGAAAAATGGCATGATAAGCAAAAAAATGTCGCGAAAATCTTGGCAGAGCATGAGCCTTCTAGTGTCTTAGACATAGGCGCGAACACAGGATGGTTCACGAAACTGGCTTGCCAATACGCTCCAGAAGTCCTTGCCACCGACATGGATGAATCCTGCATGGATCATCTGTATCATTATGCGAAACAAAAAGATATGAATATTTTGCCACTCGTCGTAGGCTTTGATGCTTTGGAAAAAGACGTGAACTCCCCAATTTTCCGGCCCATTGCACAAAGATTACGTAGCCACACCGTGCTATGCCTTGGCCTGCTCCATCATTTGACACTAGGCATGGGCAAACCTGTTGCAAATGTCATGCGCACCCTTGCTGAATTAACAGAACATGTTTTAGTGCTAGAATTTGTGGATTGGCCAGACGAAAAAATCCGCAAAGAACCCAGCTTTTTCCCACATTTACGACAATTTTCCTCTCAAAACTATAGCCTAGACCAGGTCATCCACATCGGCCAATCTTATTTTCCCAAAGTTCAAATTCTAGAATCCCATCCCAAAACGCGCAGCCTTCTCGTATTCACAAAATAGGTGTATTTGAAAGCCGTACGTATCAGATAGCGAAGATGGAAAACCCCATCACAGTAAAAAGCATCAAGCCTAAATTGATTCGATTTCATAATCGCAAGCACGGAAAAAATAAAGAAAAACTGGCCTGGATAGTGCACAATCCA
>JAKLHB010000343.1 GCA_022710345.1 Planctomycetota bacterium | reverse complement strand
CCCCTATTTTTATCCAAATGATTTTATAAGAAAAAATACTAATTTCGTGCCACAACTCGCGCTCTGCATCGCGTTCTATCAACAATATTAGCTACTTGGAAGCGAGCGAGTTGTGCAGAATTTGGTGCACAAGGGCAATCCCTTGGTGTCACTTCGTATCACAACTACTACAACCTGGGTGCGTAAACCGCTAGGCATCAAACGCATTGCAAAAAATATACACACCATATCATGCACAATAACTCACCAGTCCATGCGAGATGTGGCATGAAGTGAAAATGAAGTTGCACCAAATTCCGCACATCTCGCTCGGAAAATGCGCGCTGCTCAGACGCGCTGCCCAGTCACATTGCGCCTTGACATCGAATACTTTTGCTTTGTCAAAAAATCGCTGATAACACGTCCCCACTATGTTGCATAACCACGAAAAACTTGGAATCAGAAAAACATCTCAAAAAAACGACCTTCCCTGGTACGCGGACTTGGTTGATATTTTTAGAACTAACCCAAAAGGGAAGGTCCATCGTCAAGACTTAAGGAATGTGTACACATGTTGGGGATCAGCGAGCACGCATAATTTTAATGAGTATGCGTTTTCGCATTTTTTGCGAAGAAATGTCCCTGGTTTTGAGAAGATACAATTCAAGCATTCCTATATACGTTCACAAAAGACGAATGCTCTTGGTATACGGTTGAAGCAGTCTGAGCCGATTGTGCGTGGAATATCGTACAGTCTGGATGCTGAGGCAAAAATTTTACGGTTATTTGAAAGTCACAAAGAGATTCAATTTTTAAAGCATTTGGATTTAATGAGAAAAGAAAACTTGGTTCCTTTAGAATTCAGGAATAAAGAAGAAGAGAGGCATTGGATGTCTGTGGAGAAGGCCAAGTGGGAAGAATTTTCTGGTATAAATAATGAGGTCATTTTTTACGGTTTATGGTGGCTGAAATGAGCACCAAAAAAGCCTATTTCCCTGGCAACAGCAAGATATATAGAGAAAAAACACTCCTGCCTGCTCAAAAAGTCTCTTTGGTTATAGCAAACCTTGGCGTTGGGGATTATGTTTGCATGCTTCCTAGTCTGATAAACTTGGTGCTGGCACATGGGCACATTCATTTTACGGTTTTTGCGAAGAAAATATTCGCGCATTGTATGAAGATGTATTACAAAAAAATACTAAAGATGGTAACTTTACGGTTAAAGGGTTGGGATGCTTGTCGGAGCATCCGTTCGCAGAGTACGAAATTGTAGTGCATCCACAAAACCAACTGGCAGGTCCGCTTGGTGTACACTTAGTTGATGTGGGCTTTCTTTGGTATCAGCAAAGAATTGAGCCAAGCTTAACAGAGCATCAGGATCCAGAGGCCGCAAAATTAATGCCTGCGTATAAGCCTGAAGGATCAGAAAAAACGAAAGACATTGTACTACCTGAAAAATATGCAATACTTTGCGCTGGCTATACGTCAGAAAACAGAAAGCCAACTGGAAAATGGTTGGTGGAGATGTGTACATACTTGGAGTCAATGGGTATAGCTACGGTCTTCCTTGGTTCATCTAAGCCGATGAACATTCAGGGAAATTATACAGCAGATTTTTTGGTTGAGGAGATGGAATATTGCGTGAAAAATTTAAGCGCAATAAACCTTGTGGGCAAAACTGATTTAGTGGACGCTGTTACTATTATTAGTGGTTCTCAAATGGTGGTTGGGCTTGATAACGGGTTGTTACATTTGGCTAGCTTAACGGATGTTCCGATAATTTTTGGTTACACCATTCAGGACATAGAGATGCGAGAGCCAAGAAGACGTGGCAATACTTTCTTGGCAAATATATTTATAAAAAAAGAAACATTATCGTGTATTGGGTGCCAAAAAAATGTGAGATATCGGGATTATGATTCACGTTTTTGTCCTTATAGTGATAATAAGTGTTGTGAAATTTTGTGTGGAAGCGCTGAGGTTTGGAAAGAGGCGGTCCAGCATGCTGATAATTGGAATAAAAAAAATAGGCAAACAAATGGTCTTGTAGAATGGGGCGCAAGGGTTTTAGACCTTGGTATTTAGCGGTGGGCGTGGTCGGGGATCTAAAAATCTTGCAAAATAGAAAAACAAGTGCTATCATTTGTAATACATCTATATTAGAGAGCCGAAAAACGAGGAAAACAAAAAATGCTAGAGAACTTTCCGCTTTGGGAGCACCAAAAAAAAGCTATTAAAGATTGCCTAGACAAAAAAGAATTTGGTCTTTTTTTTGAAACAGGTACAGGTAAAACAAGAACATTAATCGAGATATATAACCAGAAGTGTGAGCAAGAAGGAAGGCCGCTTAGGGCTTTAGTTTTTGCTCCGCCAGTTGTTTTATCAAACTGGAAGAGTGAATTTTTAAAATACTACGGCAAGCAAAACCTATCCAAGGAAAGTATCTTTCTTGTAAACAAGGATGGAAAATACAAAAAAGCAAAAATCCAGGAAGCAACAAAATATTCCTTAGAGCATTCACACATGTGCACACTGATAGTTACGAACTATGAGACGGTTCAAAATGATGATTGTTTTTTGGATTTGATCGCAAACTTTAAGCCTGAATTTTTGGTTCTAGACGAATCGCACAGGGTAAAAAACTTTAAAAGCAAGCGTGCTAAAAAGATTATGCAGATAGCGGATCAAAAGTATTGCCTATACAAGTTCATACTAACAGCGACACCTGCTTTACAAAATGCTTTAGATCTTTGGATGCAATTTAGAATATTGGATGGTGGATTTACATTCGGCAAAAACTTTTGGTCATTTCGTGGGAGATATTTTCAAGACATCAATTCAAGGTGGGCTGGGAAGCCAAATTATTTTCCAAAGTGGTTGCCAATAGAGGGGATGCAAAAAGAGTTGGCTGATAGAATTAGCACCAAGAGTGCTGTTGCGATTAAGTCTGAATGCTTGGATTTACCACCGCTTGTGAGAATGCGCGCTGAGGTGGAGTTGTCGGCAGAGCAGAAGCGAGTTTACCATGATTTAGCTAAAGAATTTGTGGCAGATGTAAAGGATCTATTGAACAAAGAAAAATCCCAGCTTTTGGTAACAGAGCTTGCAATAGAAAAAGCTCTAAGGATGCAGCAAGTTTTGACAGGATTCATCCCATTACCAAAACAGACTATTTTAGAAGAAAGCAGCGATATCAAGGAAGCTGCGCATAGGCTCCAGAGAAGAGAAGTGATTTATTTTCCAAAAAATCCAAGGGCACAAGCTTTAGAAAGTTTGCTTGAGGATATTTGTATTGAGCAAAATCAAAAATGCATTGTTTGGGCATGTTTTGCGCCAAACTATAAGACGATAGCCGATGTTTGCGATGGACTTGGGTTGTCTTACGCTGAACTACACGGCGGTAAAACAGGTGAAGCTCGTGAAATGGATATTGTTAGATTTAGAAAAGACGATAAATGTAAAGTTTTGATAGCAAATCAACAGGCTGGTGGTGTTGGGATTAATTTAATTGAGGCAAGTTACGCGATTTATTATTCTAGAAATTTTTCACTAGAGGCCGATTTGCAGAGTGAAGCTAGAAATTATCGTGGTGGCAGTGAAATACACCAAAAAATCACTAGGATAGATCTCGTTGCGCCAAATACTTTGGATGACATTGTGCTAGATGCTTTGGCTAATAAGAAAATGGTTGGGGAGTTTTTGCTACACGGCTCGACTTTAGACATGTTGACAATGTAGTAATAGGTGTGACATTGTTATACATACATGGACGCAAAGTTAATTTTAAAAATATTAGAAGAGCAAGACCCAAGGGAAAAATCAAGTTGCCTTGGTGTTATGCTTTTGGTTAGACAAAAACTAAATGAAATGTTTGAGCTTAAAACATACTACGACAAAGACGGACTTATTTGCGAACTTACTGGGCGGAAGAATCCAAAAGTAAAATACACACTGAAAATAACACCAAATACAAAATAATGGGTGGTTTTGTGATAAATGACTTGCTTTTAAGTTTTGATAATCTAAATTTCCTAGAAACCATTGGGGCTTTTGTTTCCTTTGGGTTCATTTTTTACGCTGGAGTAATGATATGCTTGCATTTTTTAAGAGCCTTTGGATCAAAGTTGTCTCCTGGTTTGCAAAAAAACAGGAGACGGAAAAGCCAAAAGTAGAGTCAGATTTCATAAAATATTCCCTTGAGTGGTATGCTTGGAAGTATGAAAATGCTAAAATTTTACTGGAATATAAAAGTCAGGTTGAGTTTGCTATCAATAAAATAGTTAAAAATAAAGACCGATACGCGGCAATCGCCAAAATTTTGAAAATTCCTTGGGAAATAGTGGCAGCCATACACTGGAGAGAATCAAGCTGCAATTTCGACACTTGTTTGCATAATGGGGATCCTTTGCCTGGACCTACGGTAAATGTGCCAAAAGGAAGGGGTCCTTTTTCTTCTTGGGAGGATGCAGCGATAGATGCCCTGGTTCTTGAGGGTATATCGGAGATGAAACAAGAAGAAAGAATTGGGGCTTGGCTTAAGTGGATTGAAGCTTACAATGGTCTTGGGTATCAGAAATACCATTCTGAACAGCTTTCCCCCTATATTTGGGCACAAACAGACGCTTGCAACGCTCGTGGGTACTACACGGCTGATGGAAAATATAGTTCAGAGGCTTTGGCTAATGTTTACCCAGGGTGTGTTGCTATTTTAAAAGTGTTGGAGAGGCACAAATGACGGATTCACTTCTTGGCTTTGAAAAGTTAGAAAAATTAATAGAAGCAAGCAAGCACATTCCAAAAGATGGCTATATTTTGGAAGTTGGAGTTTACAAATGTGGTTCATTAATTGAGCTTGCAAAAAACCATAAATCAAGAACTGTAATCGGTTGTGATACATTTGAAGGAATGCCTTTAGCTACATATCAAAAAGACGAGTTTCACAAACCAGGAGAATTTTATTTTAGTTATTTGCAGGCTTTGGAAAAATGTGGGCCTTATTCAAACATTGTGCTTAGACAATGCCTTTTCCCTTTTACTTTTTCGTATTCCGAAGATTTTAGTATTGCATTTGCACACATAGACGTGGATCATTGGAGAGGAACG